>DXDP01000219.1 GCA_019115445.1 Candidatus Nocardiopsis merdipullorum | reverse complement strand
AGGACCTCGGTGTCGGCTCCGACGAAACCATCGAGGCCATGGAGAAGCTCGCCGAGTACGGCGAGGACGGCGAGGGTGTCCTGCGCCGCTCCATCGACCTGGAGAACGAGGCCTCCCTCTTCTTCGACGGTGACGCACCGTTCTTCGTCGCAGGTCCCTGGAGCATCGGTGACGCCAACGCCTCCGACATCGACTACGAAATCAGTGAAATCCCCGGTTTCGAGGGCATGGACCCGGCCTCGCCCTACATCGGATACCAGTCCTTCTTCGTCACCGAGGGCGGGGACAACAGTGCCCTCGCCGAGGAATTCGTCGTCAACCACGTCACCGACGCCGACTTCGCCCTCGACCTGTACGAGGCCGACCCGCGTACCCCGGTGCAGTCCGAGGCCCTGGAGACCGTCTCCGACGAAGAGCCCAACATCGCCGTGATGGCCGAAACCGGTGAGAACGGTCTTCCCATGCCCAACATCCCCGAGATGGGTGAGACCTGGGAGCCGCTGGGCGTGGCCCAGGCCCAGATCATCGGTGGTGCGGACGTGCGTGAGTCCCTGGAGACCGCCCACGAGACCATCGCCGAGCGGATCGGTCAGTAACAGTGGCGCCCCGCGGTACCGATGACGCGGGTGCCTCCTCCCCAGAGGCACCCGCCCGTCCTGCAACACTCGGCGCACGACTGATCGGAAACGGTTCCCTCGGCGGCCTCCTGGTCAAGATCTCACTCCTTGGCCTGTTCACCGCGCTCGGTATCTGGGCGGTCCTACCGCTCTATCTGGCGCAGAACTGGTGGGGCATCGGCCTGGTCGTCCTTGTCGTCGCCTTCGTCTACTGGGTGTATCTGAGCAAACGCACCGTTCCGGCCAAATACTTGGTCCCGGGCGTGCTGTTCCTCATGGCCTTCCAGATCCTGCCGGTGCTCTACACGATGGGTACATCGCTCACCAACATGAGTGACGGCCATCGGGGCTCCAAGGAACAGGCCATCGCCTCCATCGAGGCCTTCTCGGTCGTGCGTGGGGAGGACTCCCCCGAGTACGTGCTCACCGTCGCCACCACCGGTGACCCCAACACCGGTGACATGGTCTTCCTCCTCACCGACGACGAACAGAACACCTACGCGGGTGATGCCGAGGGCCTGTCCGAACTTCCCGGTGCCGAGGTCGATCCGGATACGGGCAAGGTCACCGAGGCCTTCGGATACACCATCCTGACCCCCGCCGAGGTCAACGCGCGCAGTGACGAACTCCAGGAGTTCGCGGTGCCCACCGCCGACGGTGCCGGGATCCGCTCCAGCGGTCTGTCCAGTGCCTTCGAGGGCAACGCCCAACACGTCTACGACAACGCATGTGACTGTGTCGAGGACACCGAGACCGGCGAGACCTATCACGCCGACGACCAACGTGGTGCCTTCTACAACGAGGACGGTCAGCGACTGGCCCAGGGTTGGCAGGTCGGCGTCGGGTTCGACAACTTCGGTCGGTTCCTGTTCGAGTCGTCCTTTGCCGCCTCCTTCTTCGGCACCCTGGTCTGGAACATCGCCTTCGCCGCGTCCGTGACGTTCCTGGTGTTCGTGGTCGGGTTGGCCGTCGCTCTGACCCTGCACGTACCGAAGTTGCGCGGCAAAGTGGTCTACCGGGTCCTGGTGGTGCTGCCCTACGCCATGAGCTCACTGGCCATGTACCTGCTGTGGCGAGACATGTTCAACGCCGACTTCGGTCTGTTCAACCGCTTGCTCGGGCTCCAGATCGACTGGCTCGGCGATGTCTGGGCCGCTCGCGCCGCGGTGATCCTGGCCAACGTCTGGCTCGGCTATCCGTACATGTTCTTGGTGGCCACCGGCGCCCTCCAGGCCATCCCCCGAGAACTCGGGCAGGCCGCACAGCTCGACGGGGCAGGACCATGGCAGGCGTTCCGACACGTCACACTGCCGTTGCTCATGGTCGCGATGTCGCCGATCCTCATCGCCACCTTCGCGTTCAACTTCAACAACTTCAACGCGATCTGGCTTATCACCAGAGGCGGCCCGTTCGGGGCCGAGGGCACCGCCGCAGGCGGTGGGACCGACCTGCTCATCACCTACACCTACCGGTTGGCCTTCAGCGAGGCCACCTCACACTACGGCTATGCGGCAGCCATGTCGGTGATGATCTTCCTGATCGTTTCACTGATCTCCGTGGTCAGTCTGAGCCGTACCAAGGCCCTGCAGGAGGTGGACCGATGACGGCCCCCGAAACCGTCGTGCGCCTCGTCCATCGGCCCACGGCCCGTACGCGCTTCACCCTCTGGTGTACCCGTCTGGGGTGGCGGCACGTCGTCATGTGGTTGGTCGCGGCCTTTGCGGTCTTCCCCGTGTTGTTCGTGATCTCGGCGGCGCTCAACCCGGTCGGTACGCTCAGCAGCTCCCAGCTGTGGCCCACCGGCGCCAGTTTCGACAATGCTCTGGACCTGTTCCGCAACACCCCGTTCACCACCTGGTACGGGAACTCGCTGTTCTTTGCTCTGTCCAACGCCGCCGCGACAGTGTTGCTGTCGGCGTTGGCGGCGTACGCGTTCAGCCGTATGCGTTTCAAGGGACGTCGAGTGGGACTCATCGGGCTCTTGGTGATCCAGATGTTCCCGCAGTTCCTGGCGATCGTCGCGATCTACCTGTTGTTCTCCAACC
>DXDP01000016.1 GCA_019115445.1 Candidatus Nocardiopsis merdipullorum | reverse complement strand
GTCGGCTTCCTCCAGGACGCTGTCCGGGGCCGCCCACTCCTGTACAGGCAGCCCGACCGCCGCGAACGCCTCGTTCACCGGAGCGGTCAACACCGGTGGCGGGACGAACCCGCCCTCCCCCGTCGGGGCCTTCGAAAGGATATTTTCGGAGGGCTCTTCCGAGTCCTGGAGTTCCTCGGCGAGGTCGGTGATCGCTTCGCCCGAATCTTGGGGCTCAGGTTCGTCCACGCCAGGGGACATGCTGTCGTGGAGGTCGGACCGCGGGGGTCCCCCGACCCCCTCCACCGTGTGGATATCGTCCCCCACCCCCTCACTGTTCGTCCCGGGAATGCCCATCCACTGCTGCTTCGGGGTGCGCCCTCCCACCGGGGGAATCCCCAGAGACATGTGGGCACCGACGATGCCGGAAGATCGGCCTCGAGGGTCGGATTCGTCCGTAGCCCTTTCCGGGGTCTCCTCCACCGGTGCCTCCACCTTTTTCTCTGCTCGCTCCGGAGCAGGCTCTCGAGAACCGTAGTAATCGGCCGGCCGGCTCAGAAAATGCTTGCTCCCACCCATGGATCAGATCTGGTCGGCGGGCAACGTCGTGTAGCCGGGCACGTGCTCCGGCATCGACAGGACCACCGTGTCATCGGCCGAGGCCGCGGTCTGGGTCCCCGACGTGACGATGGAATTGGTCAGGGACTTGGCGAACTCCTGGAGAGCCTGGGCCGGGTCGAGTGTGCCGTCCGCCATGAACGCCTGCACCGTGGCGACCTTCCGGATGATCGATTCGTCGGCCGAGCCGAACCCGAACGCCAGGATGTTGGGGTGCGGGCCCCAGGTGGGGTCGGTGAGTTCTCGGTAGGCGTCGGCCCAGTCCTCGTCACCCGGGTAACCGTCGCTGAGGAAGAAGACGGCCGGGCGATACACCTTGTGCCCTGCCTCCTTGAGACGGTCCACGTCCTGGGCGATGGTCTCGCGCAGAGTACGGAACGCCGCGCCGTAGGAGGTGAGTCCGTTCGCCTCCAGGCTGGGCAAGCTGTCCACGTCGCTGAGATCGCACAACCGCAGGAGGACGTTGGCCTCCTGGTTGAAGGCGATGATGGAGAAGTAGGCCTTGTCCGCCACCACCGGATCGGTGCCGATCTTGTCGTGCAGCTCGGGCAGTGCCTTGTTGATGGCGTCGATCGGTGCACCCTGCATCGAGGACGACTCGTCGCACACCAGGTAGAAGGGGAGGATCTGTTCACTCATCGGGCTCTTCCTTGTTCATGAGGAGAACGGATAAATCTCGATCCGGGCCCAGCCGGATGATTTTCCAAGGTCGTGGAAGGCGCGGGTGACCGCGTCCTCGAAGGCGTGCGGGTGGACTTTGGGCAACAGCGCGTTGATGTCCTCCGCAAAGCTCTTGCCCTGCGCCGACCCGCCGAAGGTCAAGACCATTCCCACCTCCCGGTCGGCGACCTCGGCCAGCTCCTCCGCCAGCGATTCCACCGTGTCGTCCTCACCGGAGGCTACTTGCGAAGGGGCGAGGTTCAGCTCGACGACGACAGGGTCCAATTCGAGGCCGTGCGGCACGGGTTCTTCGACGCCCTCTTCACCGGGCGTCTCCTGTGTCTGCGCGACGGGGTTCGTACTCGTCTCATCGACCGGGCTCGCGTCCATACCGAGGGTGATGATGAGGAAGGCCAGGAGCAGGTCTGCGAAGAGCCATCCGGCGATCGCAACCGCCGGGAGTGACATGTGGCCGCCCTTCACCGCGACACCACGTCCTCAGTAGGCAGTGCGTCGTTCTCGACGTCCTGTGTGTCCATCACGTTCGGATTCGTGTCCGTGTCGTCGGCCTGCCGGGCCAGGAGGGTGTCGATTCCCGCGTTGAGTCGGTCGACAGCCTCCGGTAGAGCGCTCATCGACTCCGCCACCCGGCCGGAGATGTCTGCGGCCTGCTCGAAACGGTGCGCGAATCCGGCACTCGTGGTCTGCCAATCCTCGAAGACCTCACGGATCATGCTTTCCCCCGCGACCAAGGCGCGTTGGAGGTTCTCCGACGAGTTCTCCACGGAGTCGCTCATGAGCACCTGCCCCTCGGAGACGCTCTCCCGCACCTGCTCGGTCAGCCATGCGAGGCCGCCGTCGAGTTCCTCCCGAACCTGCGCGAGCTCATCCTCCGAGGAGGTGGTGAACCTCGACGATTCTTCGGCGACCCTGTCCATGGCCGAGGAGACCTCTGCGAGCCGGCTTTGGAACTCCTCCACCACGTCCCCGCCCTCACGAATCACCTGGGTGACGGTGTCTGTGCTCTCCTTGAGCACGGCGATGGCGCTGTGGGCCGCACGCAGGTTCTCCCTGGTCTCGGTCAGTGTGGTGCGCACGTCCTGTTGGGACTGTCGGGTCAAGCGGTTCATTTCGCGCATGTGCTCCACGCCCGCGCCGAGATCCGCCGCCATCCTGGCTGGGCTGCCCAGCCGGACCGTGCCCAGTTCGAACTGGACAGCGGTCATCACCGAAGTGAGGCGCCGAGCCAGGTTCGCCCGTTCTGTCTCGTCCCGGACCTCGGCCTTTTTTCTGTACACGGACTGAACCATGACCGAAAAAATCAACAAGGCGATCGCACCCAGCGTGAGATAGGCGACCTTGTCGAAAGTGAGGAATCCGGGGAGGGCACCGTTGAACCCTCCCTGCCAGCGCTCCAAGAACGACAGTCCTTCGAGCGCCGTGTCTCCCTGCGACCGGCCATGCGCATTTGCGGCGGCGGAAAGGCCGCCCCAGGTGATCAGGACGGGGAAGAAGACCAGGGCCGTGGGGACGTGCTCCAGGAAACGGTCACACCATGATTCGGTGGGCGCGTCCTCGATGCTCTGTTCGGGGGAGAAGGACGCCATGATGTCGACCTCCGCCCAAGCGTCCAGCTTTTCCCCCTCGTCGAAGTCCTTGGCGAGCGAAGCCAGCTGGGTGGATCTACCGACCAAACGGTCCACGGCGGAAAGCGCGTGGAGCTCCGCCACCAGTCCATTTCGATCTCCGGGCACAACTTCTTCACTCAACGTGTCCGCTCGTTTTCTTGGAGGGTGGCCCTGGGCGCAGGAGACAGAGGAGCTGCAGGGAGGTGTGGTAGTGACTCCAGTCCTGACACCCGGGCGATGCAGAAAAGGGCGCGAGGAGGCGCGGCGGTCTCAACCTTAGCGGAACCACCCGGGACAGACCGGAGCATTCATTGAACTATCCCGGGACCTTCCCCGGAAGATTCCCCCAAATGCTCCCAAACAAGCAGTAAAACGACGATATCGACCCGGAGGAGATGTGGGGTTTACCGAAAGACCGATGTTTTTCTGACCGAAAGCGGCCAGGGAGGCGAACCCCACGGTGTCGAGGATGAGAGTCCACCCGGTGAGCACTGCGGACCCCGTCCAGCCGCTGGACGAGCTCTGGATGTTCCGGGACTGGTGGCAGCACCTGTCGTACCGCTACGAGCTCTCCTGACCCGCTCTCGGCTGTGGCACGGTCCCCTCCGGCCGGTACAAGGACGTCCCCTCGGGTCATGGCCTCGTTCAGTGGGCCTTTCCCGCGAAGGTGACGGTTCGGAAATCGTGTTCACCCGCCTGGTCCACCACATCGAGCGTGTAGTACCACCACCGGCCGGACTCCGGCGAGGTGCAGGTCACCGCCCAGGACGTGGTCAGCGCCTCCCCAACCTTGATGCCCTCTCCGTCCTCGGTCGGTG
>DXDP01000218.1 GCA_019115445.1 Candidatus Nocardiopsis merdipullorum | reverse complement strand
CGCAGATGATCCCCGCCGGTCGAGTGGTTTCCACCCGGTCTCCTTCCTGTGTTGCGGCTGTTCACCGCCCAGGTCGACCAGTGCTCGAGAGCTGGGACGGAGAACCGTTCTTCCCGTTCACCGTCCGTCTCAACCTCCACACTCCTCGTGGAGACCCGCGCTCGTCCCCTTCCGGGTGCTCAGAACTGGAGCCCGGTCCCGGCCTCCACGTCCGCTCCGGGGATGGCCACGGGCAATGTTCCGCTCGGATCCACCTGGCCGGAGATCACCCTTGCAGCCGCCACCAGGGACACTTCCACGTCCGAGTACACGGCGATGAACGCGTCCACGTCGGGGAAGGCCTCCAGGTCGTAGGGTCCACCCTGGGCCACCACGATCACGGGCGTTCCCTGTTCGCGGATGGAGTCGACCAGAGCACGCTGCTCCTGCGATCCCCGAGCGCCGTTGGTACCGATGACCACGACATCTGCGGACCCGTCGACAAGGTTCACACCGGTGTCGTTCAGCCCGTCCTCGATCATCGACCTCCCCTCGCCCCGTACGCTCACGTTCGTCCCCTCCGCCAGTGGTAGGAGGTCTCCTTCGTTGCGTACGAGGGTGGCCGAGGCATCTGCCACCCGCTGCGCGGCTTCCTGATGTTCGGTGGCCCCCACCGTCGCTCCGGCGGCGTCGGGGTCGACCGGCTCGGTGTCGAGTACTCCGCGTTTTTCCTTGAGTGTCAGTACACGCAGGACGGACTCGTCGATCCGCTCCTCGGTGAGCCGTCCCTCGTCCACGGCAGTTCTGATCGCGGAGACGGCCTCGTCGGGGTCGGCGGGCATGAGCAGCTGGTCCACGCCCGCTTCCAGGGCGCGCACCGCGATTTCCCCGTCGGAGTGTGTTTGGCGCACGCCCTCCATGTTCAGGGCGTCCGTGGTGACCACACCGTCGTAACCCAGTTCCTCACGGAGGATCTCGTCGATGAGCGTCGGCGACAAGGTGGCCGGATCGCTGTCCTCGTTGTCGTCCAGCTGCGGCATGAGCACGTGTGCGGTCATGATCGCGTCCACCCCGGCCTCGACCGCCTCACGGAAGGGCGGTAGGTGTTCGGTCTCCCATCGGTCCCGTGGCAGGTCGATCACGGGCAGTCCGGTGTGGCTGTCGACGTCGGTGTCACCATGGCCGGGAAAGTGTTTGACCACGGGGACCACGCCGTGGTCGGCGTAGGCGTCGGCTTCGGCCAGGACCATGTCCGAGACCAGGTCGGGGTCGGAACCGAACGAGCGGATTCCGATCACCGGGTTGTCCGGGTCCGTGTTGACGTCGGCGACGGGTGCGTAGTTGAGGTTGACACCGAGCGCCCTCAGTTCGTCGGCGGTGGTCGAGGCACGCAGGGCCGCCAGTTCCGTGTCCCCGGTCGCACCGACCGCCATCGCGTCCGGGAAGAGTGTGCCCACGGGCAGGCGTACGACCCTGCCCTGCTCCTGGTCGATGCCGATGAACAAAGGGACCCCTTGACCGGTCTCGGCGGCCAGTTCCTGGGCCCCTGCCGACAGTTGGGCGATCTGCTCGGTGTCCTGGAGGTTGTCGTCGAAGTAGATGATCCCCCCGGGACTGTAGGTCTCGATCATCTGGGCGTTGTCCTCCGCGGACGCACCCTGGGCGGTCAGGACGAGAAGTTGGCCGATCTTCTCGTCCAGACTCATGTCGCCGAGCAGTTCGGGGGCCCGGACCGGTTCGAAGGATTCCTCGTCGGGTTGTGCCTCGGTTTCCCCTTGCGAGGGACCCACCTCCTCTGTGGTGCATGCTGTGGCGGTGAGAAAAAGCACCGAACAGGCCGCGATCAGTGCGTAGGGAATGAACGGTCTCATGAGCAGGGATCATCTCCGGAGAAGAGCAGGTTCGCCGCCGGAGATTACCCGCTCGCCCTCGGTGGTGGAGAACACTTCGTGCCGCGGGGCACGAGGCCCGACAGGTTCGGTCAACCCCACGAGAAGAGCGGGTCCCCGGGGTCGACCGCCCCGGAAACCACATCGATCAGTTCTTCCTGGTCGGCGTCCAGGGCGACCACGGGCACGACCGAGGGTTTGCCCGCGGCGGCGACACCGCCCGGGGACCAATCGATCACGGGGGTGCCGACCCGGACCTGTGCACCTTCTGTGGCCAGGAGGGTGAACCCCTCCCCCTCGAGTTGCACCGTGTCGATGCCGAGGTGGACGAGGATTCCACGTTCTCGCCCCTCGGCCATCACCACGAAGGCGTGGGGGCGCAACTTCACCAGGGTTCCGGTGAGGGGTGCCACAGCCTCCTGTCTTCCTTCTTGACCGCCCTCCTGGCCCGGCTCGGGGTGGATCGCCACACCGGGGCCCACCATGCCCTGTGAGAACACGGGGTCGGGGACGGTCTCCAAAGACATCGCTGTTCCTGCTGCGGGGGAGAACACGCGAAGCGTACTGGTCACGTCTTGCATGGAGGAAGTCTTCCCACCAAGGAGCACTTCATCCAAGAATCGGTGAGCCGAAAGAGGCCGAAGTCCCAGAATTCGATCACAACGATCGTGCGAAGCTACTCCAGCAGGTCCTGGATGTCGTCGGTGAGGCTGTCGGCCTCCGGACCGACCACGACCTGGATGACGTTTCCCGAGACCAGTACACCGTGCGCACCGGCCGACCGGAGTGCGTCCTCCTGCACCGGACCGGGGTCGGCCACCACGACACGCAACCGGGTGATGCAGGCCTCGATCTCCTCGATGTTGCCCGCGCCGCCCAGCCCGGTGACGATCGCCTCTGCCTTGTCCGCCATGTGTCCTCCGTGTTCTGCCCGGGACGTGCTCCGTGCACATCACTCCGGGTCGTGCTCTTCCATCACTTCCGGGCTCGCGCCAGGCTGTCTCTCGCCACGGCTGTGCGCTCGTGCAGTACAACCGAACCGAACTTCGCACGTTGTCCTGCGAGAGATTACCCGAACAGTCGCTCGTCCCTTCCGAAATCTTGACGAAGCACTCCCCGGAGTTCGTCCGGCGCACGATGTGGAGGAACGTTTCGTGCTCAGGCGGTCTGGGTCACCTTGTTGAGTCCTCGGGGAATGTCGGGATCATGGCCCAGGCGGCGGGTGAGGCGCTCGGTGAGCAGCTGCGCGGGCACGATCAGGTGCATGGGTGAGAGCCACTCGGGTACGTCGGGGACCGGTAGGGACAGATCGACGGCCGAGGCCAGGGCGGATCCGCCACCGATGCCGAACACCGGGGCCCCCGCGGTGCGGAGGCGTCCGGCCAGTTCCACCATGCCCGGAAGAACCGGCCCCTGGGGGGAGGCGACCAGCAGCGCCGGGGTACGGGGGTCCGCGACCGCGATGGGGCCGTGCAGGAAATCGGCGTAGGACATGCCCATGGTGTGCAGGTAGCAGGTTTCCTTGAGCTTCAGTGCGGTCTCCAGGGCGGTGGAAAGCGCCATGCCGCGGCCGGTGACGACCGCACCGTGGACAGCCACCGTACGTTCGACGATCTCGTCGAGGGTGTCCGACGGCGTGGCCAGGATCTCCTCGATACCGTCCGGGACGCGTTCCAGGTCCGCAGGGTCCAGAGCATCGCCTCCGAGCCCCAGGGCCAGTACCGCCAGTGCGGCGAGCTGGGTGCTGTAGGTCTTGGTCGCGGGGACCGCGACCTCGTTGCCCGCCCGGGTCACCAGGGCGATGTCCGCCTCGGCGGCCAAAGGCGACTCGGCACCGTTGGTGATGCCGATGGTCCGGGCACCGCAGTCGGCGGCCCAGCGCATCGTCTCCAGGATTTCCTTGGTCCCGCCGGACTGGGAGATCGCCACGGCCAGAACACCGGACAGATCGACCCGTGCCCCGTAGACGGTGGCGATGGACGGCGCGCTGAGGGTGGCCAGATACCCGGTGTGTGCCTGCAGCAGGTAACTGCCGTAGACGGCTGCGTTGTCCGAGGAGCCACGTGCGATGAACAGCACCTGCTTGACACTTCGCCCGAGCTCGGCGATCTCCGACCGCAGCGGTAGTAGGTCCTCTAGCGTCCGGCGCAGGGCCTCCGGCTGTTGAGCGATCTCCGATCGCATCACACTCGTCGTGGTGGTCATGGGACCTTCCTTCATGAACTGCCTGCCGAGGCGATTGACACTGGTCTGTAGGTGTGGTCTAGTCCGGACTATACCAATTGAGATCATACGGGTCGGAAGCTTGGAACCACAATGCCTCGCGAACCGAAATACGCCGGAGACGACGGGGCCGTGTCACGGGGCATCAGTGTTTTCCGACCAGGATCCCGCCGAACAGAAGGCCGCCCGTACCCATGCCGATCGATCCTGCGAACCCGCTCCCCAAATACATCCAACTTCGCGACCTGCTCCTGGACCGGATCGCCGCGGCCGGTCTGGGGGTGGACGACATGGTGCCCTCCGAACGAGAACTCAGTAATCTTTACGGGCTTTCTCGCATGACCGTCCGCCAAACACTCGACATGCTCGTGGCCGAGGGGCGTCTCTACCGGGTCCCCGGCAAGGGCACCTTCGTCGCCCGCCCCAAGATCGAGATGTCGCTCGCCCTGGCGTCCTTCAGTGAGGACATGCGAGCCCGTGGTTACAAACCCGGGGCAAGGGAGCTGATCCGCCAAATCGTCCCGGCCGGTGGGCACACCTC
>DXDP01000217.1 GCA_019115445.1 Candidatus Nocardiopsis merdipullorum | reverse complement strand
GCGCGTCTGGTCTCTCCCGGCCCGGATCATCTCCTGGGGACCGACCAACTCGGCCGTGACCTGGCCGGCAGGGTCCTCAGCGGATTCGCCTGGTCCTTGGGGATCGGTGCGGTCGCCACACTCCTGGCCATGGTGATCGGCATCACGATCGGCATCCTCGGTGGCTGGTATCCGGGGGTCGTCCGAGCCGTCCTGAACCGAGTGATCGACATCGGCATCTCGTTCCCCTTCCTGGTCGTGGCGGTCACGGTCGTCGCGGTGGTGGGCCGAGGATTCTGGCCGCTGGCACTCACCTTGGGAGTGGTCTCCTGGCCGACCGTGGCACGCGTGGTCTACGCGGAAACGCTCGGTCTGCGAGAGCGTGAGTACGTCGTGGCCGCAAGACTCATCGGGGTACGCAGCCCGCGATCGATCCTGACCCATCTGCTGCCCGCGCTGCGCCCCACCCTTCAAGTGATCGCAGCATTCACCTTCGCCGACCTGCTCGTTGCCGAGAGCGGGCTCTCCTTCCTTGGTCTCGGTGCGCCCCTGGGTGACGCCACCTGGGGGAACATGTTGGCCGACAGCCGCGCCTACCTGGTGTCCGCGCCGTGGATGATGTTGGTCCCCGCCACAGTGATTGTTCTTGCGGTGCTGTCGGCAAACCTCCTGGGCGACGGGCTCAGCGCCCAGGACCGTCTCAGGAACAGGAGGGAAACCTCAGCATGATCCCCACGCACCAAGCCCCGGCCCTGCAGATGGAGGACCTACGCGTGGCTTTTCCGGGACCAACCGGTCCCAGCGAAGTCGTCCGTGGAGTGTCCTTGGAGATCGCCCGTGGTGAGCGCGTCGCGGTCGTCGGCGAATCCGGCTCCGGAAAGACCATGATGGGCCTCAGCATGCTCGGCCTCGCCCCGGAGCAGGCTCGGGTGAGCGGACGTGTACTGGTCGGCGGCACCGACATGGTCACAAGTTCTCCCAGCACACTGCGTCGCATGCGCGGGGGAGCCATCTCCATGGTCTTCCAAGACGCACTCAGTGCGCTCAATCCGGTGCGCACCATCGGCTCCCAGCTCACCGAATCGGTGCTCCGACACAACGGCACGACTCGCAGAGCGGCCCGCGAACGAGTACTGGACGTACTGGGCGCCGTGGGGGTTCCTGCCCCCTCCGAACGGTTCGGTGCCTACCCCCACCAACTCTCCGGTGGGCTGCGGCAACGAGCCATGATCGCCCTTGCCCTGGTCAACTCGCCCCTGCTGGTCATCGCCGACGAACCCACCACGGCTTTGGACGCCACGATCCAGGCCCAGGTGCTCGACGTGCTCCGTTCCGGCCTCAGCGGGGCGGCCCTACTACTCATCACGCATGACCTGGCGGTGGCCGCCCGGGTGTGCGACCGGGTGAACGTGGTCTACGCGGGACGGATCGTGGAACACGGGCCGGTGGAAAAACTCCTCCACCGCCCACGCCACCCATACACGCACGGGCTCATCGGAGCCGTCCCTCGCTTCGATCCCGCAAGAGCCGACCTTCGACCCATCCCAGGAGCCCCACCCGCACCGGGTGAGGGCGGCGACGGTTGCTGGTTCGCCCCACGCTGTGAGTTCGCCCAGGAGGACTGTCGGACACGCGATCCGGTGCTGTCGGAGCAGACCCCGGTCGCATGCTGGCACCCTCAGGAAGGAGTTCCCGCATGAACAGGGACGAAGCTCAGGCACTGCTGGCAGCACAAGACGTCACCGTCACCTTCGGTGGTGGAAGGCGCAGGCTCCATGCCGTGGACGGGGTCTCTTTGTCCCTTCCACCCCGCCAGACCCTCGCCGTGGTGGGGGAATCAGGCTCGGGAAAATCCACTTTGGCGCTCACCCTGATGCGCGCCCACACACCCACCTCCGGTCAGGTCTTCTTCGAAGGAAGGGACATCACACGTGTGCGGGGAAGCGCGCTGCGGTCCTTCCGCCGTCGTGTCCAGATGGTGTTCCAGGACCCTTACTCCAGCCTCGACCCGAGAATGAGCGTGGAGCAGATCATCGCCGAACCGCTCCGCGCCCACGGAGTGGGATCGACCCACCACATCAAAGAACGTGTGGGCGAACTGCTCGAGATGGTCAGTCTCGGCAATGACACGCGCACGAGGCGTCCTTCCCAGTTCTCCGGGGGCCAACGTCAGCGCATCGCGATCGCTCGGGCCATGGCGCTGAACCCCGATGTCCTCATCGCCGACGAGCCGGTTTCCGCCTTGGATGTGTCGATCCAGGCTCAGATCGTCAACCTGCTGGGAGACCTGCGCCGCACACGAGGAATCGCCTCACTGGTCATCTCCCACGACATGGCTTTGGTGTATCACTTGGCGGACCGAGTCGCGGTGATGTACCTGGGCCGCATCGTGGAAGAGGCCGACTGCGACAGCCTGGTCTCTTCTCCACAGCACCCGTACACGGCCGCCCTGCTCTCAGCGACTCCGACCTTGGTGGAGGGTTCGGAAAGAGAACGCATCGTCCTACGTGGTGCTCCCCCTTCCGCCCTCGATCGACCCACTGGGTGTGCCTTCCATCCCCGCTGCCCCATC
>DXDP01000015.1 GCA_019115445.1 Candidatus Nocardiopsis merdipullorum | reverse complement strand
CGCCGAGCCTGCGCGCGCCCGCCAGGGCGTGCGCGCTCTCGATCGCCGGGATGATGCCCTCGGTACGGCACAGAAGCCGGAAGGCCTCCATGGCCTCGGCGTCGGTGATCGGTTCGTAGGTCGCCCGGCCGCTGTCGGCGAGGTAGGCGTGTTCGGGGCCCACCGCCGGGTAGTCGAGCCCGGCCGAGATCGAATGGCTCTCCTTGGTCTGTCCGTACTCGTCCTGGAGGACGAAGGTGCGCGCGCCGTGGAAGACGCCGGGGCTTCCGGCGGTGATGGAGGCCGCGGTGCGGGTGGTCTCCACTCCCTCTCCCCCGGCCTCGAAGCCGTACAGGGCCACGGACTCGTCGGGGATGAAGGCGGCGAAGATCGCCATGGCGTTGGAGCCGCCCCCCACGCACGCGGCGACGGCGTCGGGCAACCTTCCGGTGCGTTCCAGGACCTGTTCTCGGGCCTCGGCCCCGACGACGTGGTGCAGATCGCGTACCAGTTTTGGGAAGGGGTGTGGACCGGCCACGGTACCGAACAGGTAGTGGGTGCGGTCGACGTTGGCGACCCAGTCACGGAAGGCCTCGTTGATGGCGTCCTTGAGGGTGCGGCTGCCGATGGTGACCGGGACGACTTTCGCACCGAGCATCTGCATGCGGGCGACGTTGAGTGCTTGGCGTTCGGTGTCCTGTTCACCCATGTAGACGACACATTCCAGACCGAGCAGGGCACAGGCGGTGGCGGTGGCCACCCCGTGCTGGCCTGCTCCGGTCTCGGCGATCACCCGGGTCTTGCCCATGCGTTTGGTGAGCAGGGCCTGGCCGAGCACGTTGTTGATCTTGTGGGAACCGGTGTGGTTGAGGTCCTCACGTTTGAGGAGGATGCGGGCTCCACCCGCATGTTCTGCGAAGTTGCGGGCCTCGGTCAGTGGGCTCGGTCGGCCGGTGTACTCCTTGAGCAACCGATCGAGTTCGGCCTGGAAGGCCGGGTCTTGGCGGGCCTTGTCCCACTCGGTGGTGACCTCGTCGAGAGCGGCGAAGAGTGCTTCGGGCGCAAAACGGCCACCGAATCGGCCGTAGTGCCCGAGGATGTCGGGCACCGGTTGGTCGTTGCTCATGGAAAGTCTCCTGGAAGAAGGGGCCGACGGCGGCATGCCCCGGCGTGCCTGGCCGGGGACCGCGCGCCGACCGACCGGACGTCGTACGTTCGTACGGCGGCGCGTGGGCAGCTCGGGTCAGCGCGGCCAGGGCCACCCGCGTCTGGCGGGGATGGTTTGCCTGGGGGCATCACCCGGTGCGGTCCGTGTCGGACCGGGCCAAGGTGTGTGCGGCGCCGTCATCATTCTCATCGAGGAGATTCCCGTGCTCCTAGGTACGGTCGCGGAGTGCGGGGTGGGCGCCTGCGGTGACCAGGTCGGCGACGGCCTCGCGCGGGTCACGGCCGCGCACCAGGCTTTCGCCCACCAGGACTGCGTTGGCTCCGGCCCCGGCGTAGGCCAGCAGGTCGTGCGGGCCACGTACACCGGATTCGGCGATCCTGACCTTGTCGGCCGGGATGAGGGGGGCGAGCCGGGCAAAGGTGTCCCGGTCCACCTCCAAGGTCTTGAGGTTGCGGGCGTTGACTCCGATGACGGTGGCTCCCGCGTCCAGTGCTCGGGTGACCTCTTCCTCGTCGTGTACCTCGACCAATGGCATGAGGTCCAGGGAGCGGGCCCGTTCGATCAGGGAGACCAGGGCCTCCTGGGACAGGGCCGCGACGATGAGGAGTGCGGCGGAGGCGCCGCGGGCTCGGGCTTCCCACAGCTGGTAGGAGCTGACGACGAAGTCCTTGCGCAACAACGGTGTGTCCACGACCCGGTGGACCGCCGACAGGTCCTCGAGGGTGCCGTGGAAGCGGCGCTGCTCGGTCAGGACGCTGATCAGTGCGGCCCCACCCGCCTCGTAGTCACGGGCGAGTTCGGCCGGGTCGTTGATCGTGGCGAGCGGTCCCTGGGATGGGCTGGCACGTTTGACCTCGGCGATCACGTGCACTCCGGGGCGGCGCAGGACGGCTTCGGCGTCCTGCGGGGTGGGCACATCCTCGGCCTGGGCCTTGAGGTGTTCCAACGGTAGGGCCGCCTGGCGCTCCGCCAGGTCGGCGCGCACTCCGTCGAGGATCTCGTCGAGCACGCTCACCAGTTACTGCCCCCTCGTGTTCGGACCGGTCACGCTCGGTGGGGCCGCCCGTGGGCGTGATTCCACCTTTTACGTGCAGTGACCGGGGTTTGGCCGTCGCAGCGTATCGGTGGCCATCGTATCCACTCCGGTACGCACGGGTGTCTTCGCCCCCGATGTGAGGGCGTCAGCCGAAGATGGCGAACAGGATACCGAACAGGATGAAGAGGACGTAGAGCACGGCCGGGACGAACCCGATCAGGCTGATGATGCCGAGGATCTTGGCGGTGCGGGCGTTGGAATGAGCACCGACGTAGTCACCCATGCGCCATTTGGAGCTGACCTGTAGGCCGAAGATCAGGCCGATGATGCCCAGAACGCTCAGGCAACCGATGATGCCGAGGATGTTGTGCACGACGTAGCTCTTGGGAGGTTCCTCGGGTGCCACGGGCTGGTGGTAGTGCGGTCCGGGTGGGGGTGCGGGCCGGTAGTACCCGGGGTGGTAGCCGCCGGTCGCTTCGGGGCCGATGGGGCCGGGGCCACCGGGGACGAAGCCCGGATGGTGACCGTACTCTCCCGGGCCGGGCGGTTCGGGAAATCCGTGACTCATCGTGCTCCGTCCTCACTGCTTTTGAGCTTCTCGACCGAACGGTCCGGTCGCGATTTTTTCTGCTTCAGCCCGTCAGAAGCGGTGTACCCGCGGCCAGGAAGGAGAACCAGGGCAGGTTACGTCCGATCCAGAACGCGATGATGCCGACCACCATCAGGGCAAGGGTCCACGTCGGTGGGGGTGGGCGGAACGGTTTCGGTTTCGAGGCCGGACGCAGGGTGTCTGCGATCCAGCGGACGTAGAGGAACGCCAGGACCGGGAGCATGACCGCGAACAGGAGGTTCATGCTGATGGCTCCGAGGACATCACCATGGGTGAGCAGCGCCAGGGCCCGTGTGGTTCCGCATCCGGGGCACTGTAGGCCGGTCAGGAGCAAAAACGGGCACTTCGGGTAAAAGTTGCCCTCTTCGGTGGGGTCGAACAGGTGCAGGACCACCGCACCGAGGAGGCCGAGCACCGCCAGCGACGCGGGCCAGGTGACAGGGTGCACGCGCAGCAGCAGAGCCGTGACACGAGCTCGGGGACGTACTTTTTCGGATGTTGCGGAGAACTTCTCGGACGGGGGGCTTTCCTGTGCAGACACAGTTTCCAGGGTATCGAGGAAACCGGTCACACACGTCGGCTCCGCCCCCTGGGGGATAGGGGGCGGAGCCGTGTATTGTCCCACGATCAGTAGTAGTACGTGCCTGTGGCCGCGGCACCGAAGATCATCACGACGAAGACGATGTAGACGACCCAGAAGAGCGCATGCAGGATCGCGCAGACAAAGCTGATGATCCCCATGATCTTCGCGGTTTTGGCAGCGGACTCGGCCCCCTGGTAGTCACCGATCTGCCACTTGGAGCTGACCTGCAACGCAAAGACCAGGCCGATGATGGCCAAAACCGTGCAGCCGAAGAGCCCGATGATGTTGAAAATCAAGTAGTTCTTCGGGGGTTCGGAGGTGGGAGGTGGCCCACCGGGTCCGCCGAAACCTCCGGGTGGGGGTCCGTAGCCACCCGTGGGAGGTCCATAACCTCCGGTGCCGTAACCGCCTCCGGGCGGGCCGGGGGGAGGTGCTCCATAGCTCATTTTTCGTACAACCTTCGGAAAGCGAACAAGGTCTACCGTGCCTTGGGCACGGGCGGGCCCGACGGGGGTCATGGTGGGGCCACCGGTACAGACGTCATAAACAGTGCTGTTGGTTCCGTCCCGGTGGTTTCGACCACCGGGACGATCACCACAGCCGGCGGAACCGGTGAGGTGAATGTACCTTCCGCCCGGGACCTTCGTCCATTTTCCGTTGTCCACCCGTTGTGAGCCGAACCTTCGGCTCATCGACGGATGGGGTCAGGCATCACTTCCCGTGGTCGCCGGCTCACGCTCTGATTCCCACTCCTCGCGTGTGGGCGGGACCGGTCGCGGCTCCTTGCGGCCCAGCCCCACTTGCTTCATCACGCCTGCGATGACGGAGAAGACGATACTGGCACCGAGTGCGATCGAGACCCACAGGATCAAGCTGCCGCCCAGGATGACGCATACGGCCGAGATGACCCAGGCCACGATCCAGGAGACGGTGAGAAACCAAGCGGAAACGGTATTTCCGTGATCGTCGTGATGTTCTTCAGCGGTCATCGGGGCTCTCCTTCGTTTCGGTCGGCTGTACTGCCGAGGGTGCGGTCTTGTCCCCGATGTCGGCGGCGTGGCCCGCGGTGCGTGCGGACACACCGTCGCCATCGGGGGCGGGGAGTGTGGGATCGTCACCGGCATCCAGTGATTTCCACAGGTCGGACGGGGTCTCGGCCTGGTGCGGACGCGGTGCGGTGACCCGATCGTACCGGCTGCCCATACCGGGCCAGGCGGTGGCACGCACTGCCGTGACCAGGCCACTCATGACGAGCAGGCCCGCCCCGACCGCGGCCATGGCGGGCCCGGCGGCGTGCAGGTCGGGGTCCTCCACGACCTGCGCGGTCCCGGCCGCGCCGGTGGCGTGCTCACCGATCGCCGCCGCAAGGTTTGCAGAAGCTCGCACGCTCCACACCGTGGCAAGAGCGAGCAGTCCTCCCCCCGCGACGAGCACGCCGATGAGCCTGCGTGCCCAGCCTCGGGCGGCGTACAGGCCGGCGATCCCGGCGAGCCCGGCCCAGCCGATGCCACTGAGTACGCCGGTCAGGTCGGTACCGGTCACTTCCACGGGCACCCCAGCGGCCTGGCCGGGTGCGGTCAGCAGGCCCGATGCCCAGGTGCGACCGGCGGCGACCAGCAACAGGGTCGCCCCGGCCATGACCACCAACATGGTCAGTCCGTACTCACGGCGCGATCGTGTGGTCGAAGACACAGAGTTCACATCAGCCGTCCGGCGTCGAAACAGGTGCGTTCACCGGTGTGGCAGGCCACACCGGTTTGGTCGACACGGATCAGCACTGTGTCACCGTCGCAGTCCAGGGAAACGGACACGACCCGTTGGGTGTTCCCCGAAGTGGCGCCTTTCACCCAGTACTCACCGCGGCTGCGCGACCAATAGGTGGCGGTTCCCGTGGTGAGGGTGCGGTGCAGTGCCTCGTCGTCCATCCAGGCGAGCATGAGCACCTCCCCGGTGTCGTGCTGCTGCACGATCGCGGGGACCAGGCCGTCCTCGTTGCGTTGCAGGCGCGCGGCGATGTCGGGGGCGAGGTTGGTGACGCTCATGTCCTCCAGGTTATGAGTACCTTCCGAAGGCCTCTCACCGGGTGCCGCTCGAGAACACGGACATACCCTGAGTTCGGTCCCAATTGTTCCGTGCGCCCGAAGGCGCCCGCCTGTTTTCTGGGGGATGCCGTGTCCGCCGAGTCCTTGTCAGCCGACCTGGCGGGCAAGCCCGCAGCGTTGAGGTACCTGGCCGAGCGTTTCCCACGGTGGGATCCCTACACCGCGTTACCCGCGCTGCTCGACGACGAACCGGTCTCGGTACGGTTCCTGGGCATGGGTGCGGCCCGGCATGCCTGCGAGACGGCAGCGGCGCGGCTGCGTAGGGCGGGCATCGGTGCCCACGCCGATTTCGCCTCCTCCGCCGAGGAGCCGCCCCTGGGTGCGGAGACCCTGGTGGTGGGGGTGAGTCTGGGTGGTGGACAGCGTGAGCTGTGTACTGCTCTGGACCGTTGCGCGGGGCGTGCGCCCGTGATCGTGCTGACCCCCGACGTGGACTCGGTGGTGGCCCGCTACGCGGACCTTCTGGTGCCGCTGCATGCCGGTGAGGAAAAGAGTGGCCTGGGATGTCGTGCCTATCAGCACGCCCTTGCCTTGCTCCTGCTGTTGGGACACCGGTTGGGTGCGCCCACACCGGGCAGCAGTGGGAACTTTCCGGGCCTGATACGCAGAGTGGCCAATGCCACGAAGGTGTTGTTGACGAGTGCTCCGGAGTGGCTGCCCGAGGCGGCCCGTGTGCTGGACTCACCCGATGGCCTGCACGTGGTGGCCCCGGCCACACGTGTTTGCTCTGCCTGGCAGGGGATGCGTGCGTTGCGTCAGGGGCCGGTACGCAAGGCGCTGGCCTGTGAGACCGGGGAGTGGTCGCACAGCGACCGGTACCTGGCCGCGATCACCGATTGCCGTGCCCTGTTGTTCGCGGGTTCGGTCTACGACGAACGTTTCGCCGAACATCTGGGGCAGCTGCGCGGGTCTTTTGTGTCCGTGGGCCCCACGCCGGGCCGTGAGCGTGTGCCCGGCGCGGAGCTGACCGTGCGCTACCCGGGTGACACCGACCCGGATGTGAGCCTGCTCACCGAACCATTGGTCGCCGAGCTGCTCGCCGCCCATTGGTGGCACGCCTCAGGCCGGTGAGGTGCGGACGGGCTCGTCCTCACGCCGAGGAACGGATCCAGGAGGCGTACAGATCGGCGTACACACCCGGTTCGTCGACCAACTCCTCGTGGGAGCCGCTCTGGACGATGCGTCCGGCGTCGAAGACCAGGACCTGGTCGGCGGCCTCGGCGGTGGACAGACGGTGGGCGATGGCCACGGATGTACGACCGTGGGTGAGCCGGTCCAGGGCGCGTTGGATACGTGTCTCTGTGTGCGGGTCCACCGCGGAGGTGGCCTCGTCCAGGACGAGCAGGTCGGGGTCGGCGATGTAGGCACGCACCAGCGCGACGAGCTGGCGTTCCCCCGCCGACAAGGACTCTCCTCGCTGCCCGACCGGGGTGTTGAGGCCGTGGGCGAGACTGTCCAGCCATTCGGCCAGGCCCAGATCTGTCACGGCCGTCCTCAGTTCGTCGTCGGTGCTCTCCGGTCGTGCGAAGCGGATGTTGTCACCCAGGGAACTGTCGAACAGGAACCCTTCCTGGGGCACCATGACCACGCGGCTGCGCAGGGACGAGAACGCGATCTCGCGCAGGTCGACCTCGTCCAGGCGCACGCTTCCCAGATCGGGGTCCATCAGGCGGGTGAGGAGTTTGACGAAGGTCGTCTTGCCGGAGCCGGTCTCCCCCACGACGGCCAGGCGGGTTCCGGGGGTGATCTCGACGTCGATGTGGTCCAGGACGACCGGCCCGCCGGGGTAGGAGTAGGTGACCCCCTCGAAGTCCACCCGGACGGGGCCGCGAGGCAGGACCCGACCGGCCTCCCCGGGGTCGGCGATGTCGGGGACGGTGTCCAGGACGCTCAGGACCCGGCGCCAGCCCGCGATGGCGTTCTGTGCCTCGTTGAAGATCTCTGTGGCCATCATCATCGGTTGGACGAACAGCGTCATGAGGAAGAGGAAGGCGATGAGTTGTCCGGCGGTGAGGTGACCGCCGATGCCGATCCATACGCCGACCAGGACCACGGCGGTGTTGCCGATGGCGGCGACGATCTCGGCGAACGGGGAGACCGCCATGGACAGGCGTTGGGCCCGGACCTGGGCGGTGCGGGTGGCCAGCACGGTGGTGTCGATGCGGTCGGCGGTGCGCTGTTCGATGCCGTGTGCACGGATGACGGCGGCGCCCATGACGGTCTCGCCCACGACGCCGAGCATGTCACCGGTGCGCTCACGGACCTTGAGGTAGGCCTTGGAGAGCAGTTTTTGCAACCAGCGCGCCCCGAACAGCAATGGTAGGAAGCAGACCCACACCACCAGGGTGAGCTGCCAGGAGTAGAACGCCATGAGGGCGGTTGCCACAAGAAGCTGGCCGCTGCTGACCAGCAGCTGCAGCCCGCCCCACTGCATGAAGGTGCTGATCTGGTCCACGTCGGCGGTGACTCGGGAGACCAGGGCGCCTTTGCGTTCGCTGTTCTGGGTGAGTACGGAAAGGTCGTGCACGTGCCGGAAGGCCTTGCGGCGCAGGGTGGCCAACCCCGACTCGGTGGCCCGGTACAGGCGCAGGTTCATCAGGAACGAGCAGATCATCGTGATCACGAGCAAGACGGCGCACGTGATGACCATGGTGGTGACAAAACCCAGGTCGGGGCCGCCCGGACCGGCGATGCCGTTGTCGGTGATCTGTTGGACGGCGATGGGGACGATGACCTTGCCCGCGGTCGCGACGAGAGCGAAGAGCAGCGTCAACCACAGGCCCTTGGTGAACTCCGGGGAGAGTTCGAGACCACGCCCGATGGTGTTCAGCGCACCGCTCTGGACAGGGCTCAAATTCACCGAGGCGTCGTGTTCGGGACCGGTCTTGGGTGCGTCCGGGCCTGTCCGTTCTTCGGGGCGCTGCTGTGTGGATGTGCTCATCGGTCGTTCTCCTCGCCGGCGTGGTCGTTGCGCGGGGCAGTGCGTCGGACGGGGTTCGCCGGTCCGGGGTCTTCGGGGATGGGTTCCTCCTCGTGTTCGGCGGAGGCCCGTTCGTAGGCGGTGACGAGCTTGGTGTAGCCCGGTGAGGTGTGGAGGAGTTCGTCGTGGGTTCCGTGGGCCAGGACCTTGCCCCCCTCCAGGTAGACGACCTCGTCGGCGAGTTCGATGGTGGCGCGCCGGTAGGCGACCACGACCACGGTGGCCGAGTCGTCGCGTTCACGTAGTCCGGCGAGGATCTGTGCCTCGATCTGTGGGTCCACGGCCGAGGTGGCGTCGTCCATGATGAGCAGGCGGGGTTTGCGCACGATGGCTCGGGCCAGTGCCAGGCGTTGACGTTGTCCACCGGACAGGGAGGTGCCCTTTTCTCCCAGGCGGGCGTCCAGGCCACCGTCCAGGGCACGGATGAACCCGTCGGCCCGGGCCAAGCGCAGCGCGTCCCAGACCTGTTCGTCGTCGATGTCGGCGCCCAGGGTGATGTTGTCCCTGACGGTGTCCTCGAAGACGAAGGTGCCTTGGGGGACGAGGGCGGCGTGCCGGGGGATCTGGTCCCGGGCCAGGTCGCGCACGTCGATCCCGTCGTAGGAGATCGTTCCGGAGTCGGGGTCGACCAGGCGCATGAGGACGGTGGTGAGTGTGGACTTTCCGGAGCCGGTGGGGCCGACCACAGCGACGGTCCGGCCCGGGGCGACGTCGAGGTCGACACCGTCGAGGACGGTTGTGTGGGCCTGAGGTACCGAGTCGTCCATCAGGTCGCGGGTATCACCGTCCGCCTCGTAGAGATCGGTGTAGGCGAAGGTGAGGTCGTGGACTTTCAGGGCGATACCGGTGGGGGTGTCGTCGAGGGTGTGTCGGCCGTAGGACATGGTGCCCTTCGAGCGCAGGACGGACTGCACGCGGTCCCACCCCACGACGCTGCGTGGCAGGTCGCCCAGGAGCCAGCCGAAGGATCGGATCGGCAGGGTGAGCAGGGTGAACAGGAAGGCGATCTGGACCAGGTCACCTGCGTCGACGGCTCCGGTGGACAGGCGCCACATGCCGATGAGGAGTACTGCGAGCACGCCGAGGTTGGGCAGGACTTCCATGAACGGGTCGAACATGGAGCGCATGCGGCCGACCTGGATGAGTGCGTCGCGTAGGCGGTGGGCGGCGTGGGTGAAGCGTTCGGTCTCGGTGTCCTCCCGGCCGAGGGTCTTGACGACAAGGGCACCGTCGAAGGATTCGTGTGCCACGCCGCTGACCTCGGCGCGCAGGGCCTGTGCCCGGGAGGCCATGGGTGAGACGCGGCGTTGGAAGGTGACGTTGGCGGCGGCCAGGATGGGAAAGACGACGAAGGCGACCATGGCCAGTACCGGGTCGGTGACGACCATGGCCACGGCCGAGATGATCAGCATGAACACGCTGCCGAAGGTCATCGGCAGGGGTGCGAGCGGTTGCCAGGCCGCCTCCACGTCGGCGTTGGCGTTGGACAGCAGCTGGCCCGTGGGGTGGCGATGGTGCCAGGACAGGGGAAGTTCGAGGTATTTGCGGGCCACGGCTCGGCGGTAGCGGGCCTGCATGCGGAACTGCATGAAGCCGGCCAGGAGGCGGCGCGCGGCCAGGCCGGCCGCCTTGCCCAGTCCGACGGCCATGAGCAGTGCGGCGGCGGACAGGAGTGCGGCGGAGGTGGTGGCGCCTTCGGCGAAGGCGGGCAGGATGGTCGTGTCGGTGATGTGGCCGAGCACGGAGGCCGAGCCGACGTTGACTGCGGAGTGCACCATGGCGCCGAGAACCGCCAGGCCGAAGATCCACGGTTCGGTGCGGATGGCGTGGCCGAGCACGCGCACGCCGCGGGTGAAGACACCTCGGTGGGCGGGTTGGTGTGTCTGTGGGGTCGGTTCTGTTTCACCGGGGTGGGGACCGTCGCCCTCTTTCGGGCTTGTCTTCTGCGCGGTCCTCGGCGCACCCGTGGTCGTGCCCTGAGCCATACCCACCCCGTGTTCTCGTTCCGGTCGGGCCCGGTTCGCAGAGCCCGACAGTCGCACCCCGTGCTGTTTCCGGGCATGACGGAGAGCACGGGGTGCGTGATGATGTGGTGCCAACCTATCCAGCGGCACCTACAGATTCCACCGACTTGTTTCAGCGTCGGCCGGAAGGGGGCTATTCCGTCTTGTTTTGCGGGGTATGTGGATGTTTGCCGTTTCGAGAGAGGTTCTGGGGGTTCGGTGTGTCCGTGGCGGGGTGATGTTGCCCGGTCTTGTGGACGGTGTCGCTGGTCGTGAGGGTGTTCTTGCTCCGTGGT
>DXDP01000216.1 GCA_019115445.1 Candidatus Nocardiopsis merdipullorum | reverse complement strand
GGGGCGGGCCGCCGACCTGTTCGGCGAACTGGGCTGGCTGCGCGCTTTCACCGCCTCGGCCCTGAAGATCGGACCCCGCCAGGTGGAGTCCTTCCTGGAGCTGTTCGGCGGCCTCGGGAGCGATGTCGTGCCCGGCCCCGGTGAACAGGTCCAGGAAGGACTCCACCTGGTCGGGGCCGATCTTCAGGGCGGAGGCGGTGAAGCCGCGCAGCCAACCCAGGTCACCGAAGAGGTCGGCGGCTCGTCCGGGCAGCGCCGGGCAGCCGGGCAGTTGGTCGCGGGCGGCCAGGTCGATCAGGTGGGCCATGTACTGGCGGCGCAGGATCTCCACCGCCGAGGGGAAGCTGCCCGGGGGCGCGATGTGCCCGGCGATCATGTCGCGGGGTTCTTGCAGGTAGTACTGTTCGCGGGCACGCCGCCCCACCAGGGTGAGCAGGAAGGCGTTGCCGGTGTGGCGCCCGGCCCGGCCGGCGCGCTGCACGTAGTTGGCGGGCCCGCGCGGCAGGGAGCCGAGGATGACGGCGGACAGGTCACCGATGTCGATGCCCAGCTCCAGGGTGGGGGTGGCGGACAGGACGTTGGGGTCGGTGTGGCGGTCCCCGTCCTTGAACGCGCGTTCCACGTGTTCGCGTTGGGCGCGGGTGAGCTGGCCGG
Source organism: Candidatus Nocardiopsis merdipullorum (assembly GCA_019115445.1). Taxonomy (GTDB): domain Bacteria; phylum Actinomycetota; class Actinomycetes; order Streptosporangiales; family Streptosporangiaceae; genus Nocardiopsis; species Nocardiopsis merdipullorum. The sequence goes on along the minus strand of DXDP01000216.1, from coordinate 3,881 downwards.
TGTGTTCTGCGGTGGTGATCCGGAAGGGTTCGGCCTCCCGGTACAGGCGCCGGTAGTAGTCGCTGCGAAAACGTGGGGCCTCATCGGGTTGCAGGGCACCGGAGCAGCGGTAGCGGGGGCAGCGGGCGTGGCGCCAATCGTCTTGGTGGTCCAGGGGCACGGTCTGGCGCCAGTTGCACACCGGGCAGCTCAGTCCGGCCCGGGTCACCTCGTCGGGGCCGATACCGGTGACGCCGATGTGGCCGGGGGTGAGCCCGTAGGCGCGGGTGGTGTTGTCGTCGGTGGAAAAGCGTGTGATGACGCCTTCGTCGTGCAGCAGTTCCAGGAGCCGGCCCAGGTAGCGGGTGGCGGCGTCGGCGGGCACGCCCAGGCAGCGGCTGGTCCAGTCCTGGTACCAGGTGCCCTTGCCGGCGATGGAGTCGAATTCACTGCCGGTCTTGGCCCGGTCCAGCAGGAAGCGGGGCGCGGGCATCGTGACGCCGCGTTTGGGTTTGGGGAAGGCCGGCATGCCATCGGGGCGCTTGCCCCAGATGGTGCCGTAACGCTTGGTGCCGGCGTTGGCGATCCACTTGTCCAGCCACCGGTGCCGAATCCCGCCCCGGGTGCGGATACGATCCAGCAGCCCGCGCACGTAGCCTCGGAACACCTCGGGTTCGGGCAGGCCGGTGAGCGCCTCGGCGCTGTGCTGGAGCAGGTCGCGGGCGAGCCCGGCGATCCGGTCGGGGTCGTGGAGCCGAACGTGGGCGGTGGCGGTGCGGGTGAGTTCGATGGTGCGGCCCAGGCGGGAGCGCAGCCCGAACTCCAGCACGGCGGTGAACGCCAGGCGTTCGCCCACCATCTCCCACTGGGCCCGGGTGCCGGTGCTCTCCCCGGCCAGGAGTTCGTCGATGCCCTGGTGGTCGTGCAGGTCGGGTGGGACGACGCAGGCCAGGAAGCTGGGTTTTTGCGCCTGGAGGACGGTGTCGGCGATGAGGTCGTTGAGGTACTTGCCGGTGCCGTCCTCTGCGAGCTGGGAGGCGAGCAGGGAGCGGGCGGAGAAGTTGTAGGAACGGTTGGAGACGAAACCGGAGCGGTGGGCGGCGTCCTGGACCGAGTCGTTGAACAGCAGGGTCTTGGGGGCGTCGTCGCCGTGGGTGAGCTGGCCGCCGGTGAACAGTTCGGTGACCGCGACCGAGGCCAGGGCGGCCAGCCCGGAGCCGAGGAAGCGGGTGCCCTGGTCGGCGTCGCACACGGGGCAGCGGTCGTTCTCGGCGTCTCGGAAGGCCTGGGCGTCGTGGCGCACGTCGATGTACACGAACACGCCGTCCAGTTCGTCGGCGTCGTAGGCGTCGATGTCGGCCTGGGTGAGGGGGCGCACGTGCGTGCCGGAGGAGGACAGCACCCGCACCGTGCGGTTGGCGGTGCTCTCGGCGGCTTCCTTGCGGGTGGCGTGCATGAGCGGGCGTAGGCCGCGCTTGGCGGTCACCGCGGTCCGGTAGATCTTCTCGGGTGCGGTGATCAGGTCGTCGGGGGTGGACTCGGGTGAGATGGCCGCCCACCCGGAGCGGCCACAGTGGCGGCAGTAGACGGCCGGCAGGTGGGCGTGGCCCAGGGTGCCGGTGGTGGTGTCGGCGGTGCGGCCGACGGGGGTCTCGCCGTGCCAGGTGAAGGAGGGCCGGTCGGAGACCGCGCGCAGGAGCCGGGAGACCGAGCGCACCCACAGGTGGGTCTCGACGGTGACCAAAGGGCGGTCGGGTGCGTCGTCGGGGGTGTCGGGGTCGCGGGCCAGGGAGAGCAACGCGACGTAGCGGGACAGGGCCTCGGCGGTGAGTTCGGGGGTGCTGCGCATCGCCGCGCCCCACACGTAGGCGCCGTTCTCGGGCAGGTGTTCGAGCACCTCGTCCATGGACCGCACGGTGCCGTCCAGGATGGCCAGGACGGCCTTGGTGAGGATGTGCTTGCGCAGGGTGGCGCCGAGTTCCCTGGGGGTCAGGTCGTCGCGTTCGGTGAAGGCCGCCATGATCGGGCCCATGTTGTCGGGGTTGCCGTGCGGGTCGGGCAGGTTGGCCACGCGTACCGGGTTGGGGACGGGGAGTTCGTACTCCAGGGTGTCCATGAACTCGTCCAGGCCCAAGCGGTCCTCGCCGATGACGGCGTCGGGGCCGAAGTGGGTGCCGAAGACGGTGGCGGCGACTTCTCGTATGCCGCTGGTGGGGTCGGCGGAGTCCAGGACGGTGTCGGCGGAGCTGCTCGGAGCGGCCTCGTCCTGGCCGAGGGTGGCGCTGGTGGCCACCGGGCAGATGTTTCCCAACGGGTGGCCGGGACGGGCGTTGCCGGTGGCGGCGGCCAGGCGGCGCAGCAGCATCGACACGTCGGTGCCTTGAGCGCCGTCGTAGGTGTGGAACTCGTCGACCACGACGTAGGTGAGTTCGGAGTCCCGCCACAGGGGGAGGTCGTCGGCGCGCTGGAGCAGCAGGTCCAACATCTTGTAGTTGGTGATCAGGATGTCGGGGCGCAGGCGGCGGATCTCGCCTCGGGAGGTGGCGACGTGCTTGTATCCGGCGGCGGGGGTGTCACCGATGTACAGGCCGGCGGTGATTCCGGCCAGGGCGGGGTCGGCCAGGTAGTCGTCGAGGCGGTCGGCCTGGTCGGTGGCCAGGGCGTTCATGGGGTAGAGCAGGATCGCCTTGACCCCGCGTTTGCCCTCGGCCTTGGCGCGGCGGCAGTGGTCCAGGACCGGGACGAGGAAGGACTCGGTCTTTCCGGAGCCGGTGCCGGTGGTGATGAGGGTGGGTTCGGGGGTCTTGTCCAGGGAGGACAGGCGTTGGAAGGCCTTCGCCTGGTGCAAGAACGGGGTGAAGCCGGCCGGGTGCCATTCCAGGGCTGAGCGCCAGGAGTCGCCGGATTTACGGAAGGGCGTGCGGACCCGAAGGTAGGGGCCCCGGAAGATGCCCTGGGCAGGGTCGTTGAAGAACGATTCCAGGCCTTCACGGACGGGTTCGTCGGCGAGTGCGAAGGTCGTGGAGAGGTACTGGGTGATGTTACGGCGTACCTCGGAAGCGGCGAGCGTGGGTTGCATCGTCAGGCCTCCCCGTTCCAGGTGCCGTCGCGCTTGGCGCGCTCGACGATCTCGGTGAAGTGGGCGTGGGCCTCGCGGTACTCGGCTTCCCGGTCGGCCTTGTAGAAGGGCGCGGAGTAGCCGGAGGGGATGTCGGCGGGGTTGCCGGTGTCCAGGTACTTCTGAAGGTCGAGGTAGTCCTGTTTGGTTTGGCCGTGGCCGTAGGTGTTGTGGTTCTTCGCGATCTTGCGCCCGTTGGCGTCGAACCGGATGTCTGCCTCGTAGTCGGACAGGACCGGGTAGCGGGATTTGTAGACGACGGCGAGCTGGTCGGCGGTGATGCCGAGCCAGACGGATACGAGGGCATCGAGTTCAACCAAGGCCGCACGGCGCTCACGTTCGGTGCGTAGCGGTGAGGCGTACTCCCACTCGGGACCGACTTCTTGGAGTGGTGCCAGGTCTTCCCAGTCAACGGCCCAAGTCTGCTCACACCAGGTGTCGTCGTAGAGCTCAGACCAGAGCGGGGCGTAAGCGTTGGTGAGCGAGTTCAGTCGCATCGTGCGTACGAGCAGCGCTGTCTCCAAGGGGTGCCCCGGTGTGGGAGCAGGCATCTTGGGAGCCTCACCCTGTTGCAAGTCAGCACGCCCAGTGATGCGCAGGAGATAGTCCAAGGGGAGCGCTGCCCAGAACCCCGCATTAAGAACAGTGGTTCGGTTGTCTTTGACCCACATCGAGTGCACTGCGTTCACATGCGCAGGCCCCGGAGGAATCAACGCCGCAAACAGGCTCCATACCCCATCAAAGGAAATCCTTCGGCGCCAGGCCAAACGGTAATATTTACTAT
>DXDP01000215.1 GCA_019115445.1 Candidatus Nocardiopsis merdipullorum | reverse complement strand
GAAGACCACGTCGACCCAGGGGGCGCGGCGGACGATCTCGCCGCGGTCCTTCTGCGCCAGGCAGCCGCCCACGGCGATCTGCATCCTCGGGTTGGCGTCCTTGGCCGGACGCAGATGTCCGAGGTTGCCGTACAGGCGGTTGTCGGCGTTCTCCCGAACCGCACAGGTGTTGAAGACGACGATGTCTGCGGTGGTGTCCTCGGCTGCACGCGCGTACCCAGCATCCTCCAGCAAACCGGACAGGCGCTCGGAGTCGTGGACGTTCATCTGGCAGCCGTAGGTCCGCACTTGGTATGTACGACTCTGGCTCACCGTTCCAGGCTAACTCCTCTCCCTGGTCGAGGAACACGCCCTTCGACGCTCGAGATCGAGCGGGCCGCACCGGAAAAAGGAGGGGTGCGGCCCGCCAACGATCGGCAGAAGGGTCAGTGGACGTGCGTGTGCTGCTTCAACTCGGGCTTTTCCATGTCCTTGGTGGCATGGCGTTCGTACAGCACGATCGCTGCGGCCAGGAGCAGACCGAGGGCCGTGGTCAGGTAGTTGGACGAGACCACGAACAGGCCGGCCAGGAACAGGCCGAGCCGCATGTACCAGGCTATGTACCGATCCAGATATCCCACCAGGCCCATCGCGATGAGGGACGCCCCGATGATGCCCGCGATCAACGCGATCGTGCCCGTGAACAGGTTCACCTCCTGCAGCAAAAGCTCCGGGGAGAACACGAACATGTACGGCATGACGAACGCCGCGATGGCGATCCGTACCGCGTAGAACGACGTCCGGATCGGGTCACCACCGGAGATACCCGCGGCCGCGTAGCAGGCCAGACAGACCGGTGGTGTGATGTCGGCGAGCACACCGTAGTAGTACACGAACATGTGCGCCATCAGCAGCATCGAGAGCGTTCGGGTCTCGAATTCACCTTCCAGCACCATCACGATGGCCGGGGCCGCCAGCGTCGCGGTGATGACGTAGTTCGCGGTCGTCGGCAGCCCGATGCCCAGCACCAGGCAGGCCAACATCGACATGAACAGCACCAGCGCCAGGTCCAGACGCAGGTCCACCACGGCCTGAGCCCCGAAGTCGGAGCCCGCCCCGGTCCATGCGAACACCGGCGAGGTCGCCACGCCGGTCAGCACATGGGCGATGCCGTCGGTGATGGCGTTGGCCACGCCCAGCAGTCCGGAACTGAGCTTCAATCCCAGGTCGGTGGTGACGATCACACCCGCGATGATGCCTGCCGCGGCACACGCGACGATGATCGGTATCGCCAACCGAGAGGCACCCACCAACCCATCCAGGAACGCGTGTAGGTTGAGCTGGTCGTTCTTGCTCTCCTTCCACTTGCCGAACAGCAGCGCAACACCCATGGACACCAAGGCGATGAGCACGGAGATGGCAAGTGCCTGCATGCCACGGTTCAACCCCAAAGAGAGCGCACCGTTGAGAACCTGGACCCCGGTGACCAGCACGGCCGCACCAAGACCCGCCACGATGATCGGCAGGGACAGACGGACCGCGATGAGCAGGGCGACGCCGGCCGCACGCAGGCGCAGGTGACCGTCGATCTTCTCCCAGGGCGCGACGAGCAGTTGCACCAGCAGATTGATACCGACCGTGGTCACGATCGCGCCCATCGCCGAGAACATCGGCGAATACCCGGTACTGAGCAAAGCGAAGATCGCGATGATGGGGATCAGCAGGTAGCCGCGGGAGAGCATCACCTGGCGCACGTTCGGCAGCAGGTGCTTGGGGATACCACCGATGCCCCACCGCTTGGCGTCGTAGTGCACCACCACGTACTGGGACACGAAGAACATGATCGCGGGGATCGCCGCCGCCTGCAGGATCTGTTGATAGGTGGCGCCGGTGAACTCGATCATGATGAAGGCACCCGCACCCATGATGGGTGGCAGGATCTGACCACCGGTGGAGGAAGCGGCCTCCACACCACCGGAGTACTCGGAGCTGTACCCCGACCGCTTCATCAACGGGATGGTGAACACACCGTTGGAGACGGTGTTGGCCACCGAGCTGCCGGTGATCGTTCCGGAAAAGGCGCTGGTGATGATGCTGACCTTACCGGTACCCCCGACGGCCGAACCCGTCATGCCCAGCGCCACGTCGGTGAAGAACTTCTCCATACCGGTGCGTTGCAGCATCGAGGCGAAGATCATGAACAGGAAGATGAAGGTCGCCGAGATCCCCAACGGGGTGCCGAACACACCCTCGGTACCGACGTAGAGGTTGGTGACGATCTGGTCGACACCGGACCCTCGGTGTCGCAGGAAGCCGGGCATCATCTGACCGAAGTAGGCAAAGGCCAGCATGCCACCGGACAGAGCCACCAGAGCCGGTCCCAGGACGCGGGAGGCGGCCACCAGGATCAACAGGATCCCTGCGGTACCGGCCATCACGTAGTTCTGGTTGATGACACCGACCGTCTGCACGATGTCCCGGTAGTCCACGAACATGTACAAGCCGGCGACCAATCCCAGTCCGGCCAGCAGCACGTCGAAGATGGGCAGCCCCATGAGGTCCCAGCGAACGTACCGTGCCCCCTGCACCAGGAGCAGGATGAGGATCGCGGGGGCCAGGACATGCCACCCGGCCACACCGGTCAACCACATGGTGAACAACGTGGCCACGCCCAGGACCGTCATCCCCCACTGGGTGGTGTGCTCCCACAGACGAGCAGGCAGCATCTGCGGCGTACGCAAAAACACCAGTGTCAGGGCGATCATCGCAACCAGCAACACCAGCCCGAGGATCGGCAGGAAGAAGAACCCGCCCTCGGCGTCGCTGGTGACCAGGTCCAGCGCGATCAGGGCCGAAAGGACGAGTAGCGTCCACCCTGCGCTTCGCTGGGCCACACTGGTGTGTTCCGACACCCCTCGGCGCCGCAGCAACCCCACCGCAACACCCAGTGCCACCACGGCCAGGGCACCGAAGAGCCACTGCGGCAGATACAGGTACATGGCTGTGTTGCTGCCGGACAGGGCACCCACACCCAGGTAGGCGACCAGCACCCCGGTGATGGCCATCGCGGCCCCGTAGAAGGCTCCCCGCTTTTCGTGTGTCTTGCGTGCTTTGGTGGGAAACAGCAGGAAAACCAGCGCGAGTCCCACAGCCAGATGGAAGGAACGCTGCTGCAGCGCCGGAAGGGTCTGCGTGAACGCCGTCCACAGGTGGAAGACGGCAAGAGTCAACGAACCGAAAAAGATCAGCCAGTGCCAGAGCGGCTGCAGTCCGGTGCGATTGCCCTCGACACCGGTGTCCTCGGTGAAATCATGTTCGTCGAGCGCGGCAAGATCCTCTTCCATCTTCTCGACGTTGATCTCACGTACGTCCTCGTGTCGGCCGCTGTCCTCAACGGCCGCGCCACCAGGCTCTCCGGTGCTTCTTTGGTCCGATGTCATCGACCTCGTCCTTGTCCTGGGCCGGGATGTCCCCGACCTTCCACTGTTTCGTCCTGCTCGTTCGAGTGGAACCCTCCGTACACACCTTGCGGACAGCTCCGAACCCGAACGGACGGTCGGAGAACATGTCACCGACCGTCCGAGGACCCACAAACCTGAGCCGGTACCACGCGGGCACCGGCGGCATCGGAGCACAGGCAGGGCCGTCCGAGCCACACCCGGACGGCCCCAGGGCCCATCACGTCTTTGGACGGTCCATCAGTCGAGGAGATCCTGTTCCTCGTAGTACCGCTCGGCACCGGGGTGCAGTTCGATGTTGCCCAGACCGTCCAGGGCCGTCTCCGGCAGCACCTGGTCACCGACATCGTGACCGATCGCCCCGGCCTCTTCGTACATCACCTTGGTCAGCTCGTAGGCGATGTCCTCGTCGAGGCTGTCCATGCTGTACAACGTGGCCCACTGCGTCAGGGTGACGACGTCATCGTCCTGGCCACTGTAGGTACCACCGTCGATGGTCAGGGGACTGTAGCTCTCGTCCGCGGCCATGAGCTCGTCCGCCTCCTCTCCATCGATCGGCAGGATACGGACATCGTTGTTGGCCGAGACCTCGATGATTCCTGCGGCGGGTACCGACAAGATGCCGAAGGCGGCGTCGACCTGGCCGTCCCCCAAAGCGGTGGCGGCATCGCCGAAGGTGCTGTCGAAGGAGTTGATGTCGTTGTCCGGGTCGATCCCGTAGGCCTCGAGGATCTGACGGGCGGCCACCTCGGTACCGCTACCGGGCGGGCCCAGTTCGACGTTGGCACCCTCGAGGTCGGCGATCGACTCGATCCCGGAGTCCTCCAAGGTCACCACTTGCATCACCTCCGGGTAGATGTTGCCCAGGGCAACGATCCCCTCCGGGTTGCTCAGCGGCTCGTCCTCGAACGGACCGGCCCCGTCCTTGGCCTGCATCGCCACACCGTTGACCGACATGATCAGCTCGACCTGGTCGATCGACCCCTCTTCCTCGTCCTCGGTCTCCCCCTCGAGCGCACGAAGGTTCTGCACCGAAGCACCCGTGGCCAAGGTGTCCACCTGCAGGCCATCGATGTTGTTGGTCCACAGCTGGGCGATCTCACCACCCAGCGGGTAATAGGTACCACCGGTGGAACCCGTCGCCATCTGGAGGAAGACGTCATCGCCGTCATCGCCTCCGCCCGGACCTTCGGTGTCCTCCGGCGGGGTACATGCGGACAGCGCGACCACACCGGCCGCAGCCACAGCCACGGAAGCCCGAGCGATCCTACGTCCCTTGCTCATCGCTGGCATCCTCTCTAGCAGTTCGGTGACGATGCCCCCACCGGCAGTGGGCCCTCCCCGCTGCCGAGCACCGAGAACACCATCGGTCACCAAGTGATATCCGCGAAAGCATAGAACGACGCCAGTGCCCTCCCTGTGTCACCGGCGTCACAAAACGGGAACGATAGTTGGCACAGCACCCCCCGTGGTCCTCCCGCACACCTTCTCAAGAGGACTAAGGTCGGCAGGGCATCGAAAACAAGTCGCGACCCATCCTGAGTGGGATATGTCTGAATTTTCCGAGACCTACGGCTCCTGGCCTTCGCCCATCAGCGCCGGCGACGTCGCACGAGGAGTGCGCAGGCCGGCGTTTCCCACAGTCGCGGGAAACGAGATCTGGTGGGAGGAGAGCCGTCCCGACGAAGGGGGACGCACCACCCTCCTGCGCCGCAACACCGACGGCACCGTCACCGAACTCCTGCCTCCACCCTGGAGTGTGGGCACACGCGTGCACGAATACGGTGGACGCGCCCACCTTCCCGTGCCCCGACGCGACGACAAAGCCATCACGCGCATGGGTGTGGTCTTCGCCAACAGCACCGACCAGCGCCTCTACCTGATCGAACGCCACTTCGAAGATCCCGTCCCCCTCACCCCCGAACCCGACCGCCCCAACGCGCTGCGGTACGCCGACCCCGCCCTGAGCACCGACGGCAAACACCTCCTGTGCGTACAGGAGCACCACACCGACGACGGTGTCCACCGCTCCCTGGTCTCGGTCCCCCTCTCCGGCCGCGGGGCCCAAGATCCCCGATCCATCCGCGAACTCGCCTCCGGCGCCCACTTCTACGCCTCCCCCACCCCCTCCCCGGACGGGCAACACCTGGCCTACGTGCGCTGGAACCATCCCCGCATGCCCTGGGACGGCACCGAACTGCGTGTGGGCACCCTCACCGAGAACGGACTCACCGACGAGTACACCCTCAAGGGCGGCGTCGACGAGTCCGTCATCTCACCCACCTGGGCCGATGACACCACCCTCTACCTGGCCTCCGACTGGCCCGGCTTCTGGAACCTCTACCAAGCGGGCCTGACCGGCCAGGCCATCGCCCTCCACCCCGCCGAGGAAGAATTCCACACCCCACCCGGCCACCTCGGTCACCGCTCCTTCCAGGTCCTCGACTCCGGCCGGATCCTCACCCTGCACGGCCACACCGACATGGCACCGAGCGTGTACGACCCCCACACCCTCGACCTGACCCCCGTCAGCACCGAGCTGACCACTTGGTCACACCTGCACTCCGACGGGAAAACCGTCGTCGCCGTCGCGAGCGCACCCGACACACTCCCCTGCGTGGTACATCTCGACCCCACCACCCACCGCGTCGAGATACTGCATCACCCCACCAAGACCCCACCCGAAACCGCCTACCTGCCCGTCCCCCTGGCCCGTACCTTCCCCGGACGCCACGGCGCCCCCGTCCACGCCACCGTGTACCCACCCACACACCCCGACGCCCACACCGATGGACCCGCCCCCTACGTCGTATGGGCGCACGGTGGTCCCGTCTCCCACTCCACCCGTGAGGCCGACCCGGTCAAGGCCTACTTCACCAGCCGTGGCATCGGCATCATCGACGTCAACTACGGCGGTTCCACCGGCCATGGACGCACCTACCGCAAGCGCCTCCACAAGGAGTGGGGGATCGTCGACGTCGAGGACTGCGTCGCGGCCGCCCGCGCCCTCGTCGACGAAGGAACCGCCGACCCCGAACGCCTGGCGATCCGTGGGCCCAGCGCCGGTGGGTACACCGCCCTGCTCGCCCTGACCCAGGGGATCTTCGCCTGTGGTGTCTCCCACTTCGGTGTCACCGACCTCCTCGGCTTCTCCGAAGGCACCCACGACTACGAGTCCCGATTCCTGGACACCCTGGTGGGTCCTCTTCCCGGTTTCGCCGAACGCCATCGTGAACGTTCTCCTGTCGAGCGGGCCGCCGACATCGACGTTCCCGTCCTGCTCCTGCAAGGTCTCGACGACACCGTCGTCACCCCCGATCAGGCCCATGCGATGGCCACGGCCCTGGCCCGACACGGCGTTTCCCACGCTCTTCTGGAGTTCGAGGGTGAGGGTCACGGCTTCACCGGTGAAAAGGCCCGGACCCGTTCCTTGGAAGCGGAACTGTCCTTCTACGGGGAGGTCTTCGGCTTCACCCCGGACACCGAACCGATCGAGTTGACGACCGATCCGCCCGCGCCCCGAGCACAACCCATGGCCGAGATCGACACCGCCGCCAACGATCCGGAGAAGGACGAGCTCCCCGAGGTCGAGCCGCTGCCCGAGATCACCCCGGAGCCCGAGGTTTCCACCACAGCCGGTGAACCCGGGACGCAAGAAGCCACGGGTGACTTCACGTGAGCTCCGAGGCACTCGGCCGAGCACGTTCCCGGCTGACCTTCTGGGCCGAGACCGACCCCCACGTCTCCGGGGCCGCACTCACAGGCTCCCTGGCCGACGGGCACGCGGACCCCTGGTCCGACCTGGATCTGGTACTGGGTCTGCGTACCTTTCCGGAGCAGGTCGCCCTGGAGTGGACCGCCCGGATCACCGCGGAGTTCGGGGTCCTGCACCACTGGGACCTACCGTCCCCGGGTGAAGGCATCGTCCGTGTTCACCTCCTGGGCAACGGTGTGGAGGTCGACGTGTCCTTCCTCCCCGAGGCCGCTTTCGGCCCCAAGGGTGCACAGTGGCAACTTCTGCACGGCCAGGAGCAGACCCTCGACCCCTTTTCCACCCCCGATCCCCGCCTTCTGGTCGGTCTTGCCTGGCATCACACCCGCCACGCACGTGTGTGCGTCGAGCGCGGGCGCCTGTGGCAGGCCGAGTACTGGGTCGGTGCTCTGCGTACGCAGATCATCGCCCTGGCCTGTCTTCGTCTGAACCTGCCCACCGACTACGCCAAAGGTGCCCACTTGCTCCCCGCGGATGTGACAGCGGCCCTGGAACCAAGCCTGGTACGCGACCTGTCCACCGACGAGGTCCTGCGAGCCCTGTCCACACTCGTCCCTTTGTTCCTCGACGAACTGTGGCTGAGCGATCCCGACACCGCCGAACGGCTGAAGCCGACCTTGACTCGCTGGGCACGGCGCTGAACCTTGGGCACGTCCCGGGTTCGGCCCTGCGGGGCCTCATCCCTCCGGGTCGTGGAGGTCGATCTCCAGTCCTTCGTTTTCGAGGCCCTCCCGGACCATGCGGTAGGCCAGGCCCGTGGGGTAACCCCTGCGGGCCAGGGCACCCAGGGCTCTGCGGATCCGGGTCCGGGTGGGTTTGCCACGGCTGCCCACCAGGCTGCGGTGGGCCAGGGTGCGAGCGGCTTCCTCCTCGTCCTCGTCGGTGAGCTCTTCCACCGCTTCGTGGACGAATTCCTCCTCCACGCCCCGGGTGCGTAGTTCCCGGCTCAGGGCACGGCGTGACAGGCCTCTGCTGTGGTGACGAGAAGACACCCACGCTTTTGCAAAGGCTCGGTCGTCGATGAGTCCGGCGTCGTCGAACTCACCCAGGACCGTGGTGATCACTTCTTCGTCGAAGCCTCGCCGGTGAAGTGCCTGTTCCATTTGGGCGTGGGTGCGTGGGGAATGGGTCAACATGCGCAGACACACACCCCGGGCCTTGGCCTCGGGACGGTCCTCCCCGGGCGGGTCGTCCGGCCCACCCGGAGCATGCTGCGAGTCTTCCGATTCACACATCCGTGGTGGGTGTCTTGGAGGACTTGGACGTACTCCGCCTGGTGGGAGTCTTGGCCGGTTCCTTCGCCGGTTCCTTGGCCGTCTTCGTGGTCTTCTCCTCCTCGGAGGGGCTGTCGTCACCCGAAGGTACGCCCAGCTTCTCCTTGATCTTCTTCTCCACCTCGGTGGCCATGTCGACGTTCTCCCGCAGGAACCTCCGGGCGTTCTCCTTGCCCTGTCCCAGCTGCGTGCCGTCGTAGGTGTACCAGGCACCGGACTTACGCACGATGCCGTGTTCGACCCCCAGGTCGATGAGGCTTCCCTCGCGGGAAATCCCCACACCGTACAAAATATCGAATTCTGCTTGTTTGAAAGGAGGCGCTGTCTTGTTCTTCACAACTCTGACGCGGGTACGGTTTCCCACCGCGTCGGTGCCTTCCTTCAATGTTTCGATGCGCCGAACATCCAGACGAACCGAGGAATAGAACTTCAGTGCACGCCCACCGGTGGTCGTTTCGGGGCTGTTGTGCACCATGACACCGTCGACGAAGTAATTATGGTTGCCTTCGACCTCGATATCGAATTTGTGTGTGTTCTGGATCTCCGAATCGACATGGACGTCCAGGACCTCGGAGGCCACGAGACGCTCCACCGGTTCGGAGAACACCGGTTCGATCTCGCACCGGTTCTGAAAGCGCGGCAACAGCTTGTGGGCCATGCAGTCGGGGATGTAGGGCGCCACCAGCTCCTGGAACCGATCCGCGGCCTCGGCGGTGAACCGGGCGACGTTCACCTGCCCGCTTTCCCGGGTCATCAGCTCGACGTCCAGTTCATGGGTGTCCCGCAGGTGGTCGATCAGACGTCGACGGCTTCCGGGGCTCATGGCCTCGACACAGATGTCGAGGCGACCACTTCCACCCTCGGCCCATTCTTGCGCGTTCCGGGAGCTGCCGGTGGAGCAATCGTTGTCCATGTACCAGACAGCCAGGGACAAAGGTGTGAGCTGCTTGAGGTACTCCCAGCTCAGGTGCTTTTCACCGTCCCCGAAGTACATGGCCTCGCGGAGTTCGGCCAGTTCGGGCAACGGCGCGAAGTCGTCGAGGACCGCACCCTCGGTGTCGGTGGTACGAGAGTGCTCGATGTTGGCCAGCAGCGACGTCTTCCAGTCCAGGTAGTCCACCTGTGCTGTCCCGTATCCCATTCTGAAGCGGGCACCGGACCGTCCGTCGGTGTTCGGGGAGAGGCTTCCCGCTCCCATGAGCGATCCGAGGATCACCTGGCGCTGCTGGTCGTTCAGGAAGTGCTGCTGTGCGGTCAGGACCCGGTCACCACGGAGGAGTTCTCCGGCCTCACGCCACCCGCCGGGGGTCCGGACGAGGTGGTTGGGTGTTGCGGCGAACTGTGATCGACCGTTCTTGCCCGAGCTTTCCACGGTGAAGCGGAGGAAGTGATCGGTCACACCGTTGTCGAACCAGTTGACGACCCGACGAGGAACGACCTCGTTGCGTTCCGGGTCGTAGGAGAGAACCTCGACGTCCATCTTCCGGTCGACGATCGTGCCGATTTTTTCTTGGGAGCCATCGGCCAGGGTCACCCGGGTGTCATGGTGCATGCACCCGAACATGACCCCGACCTTTTCCCGCAATTGGTTGATGAAGATCGCGGTGGTTCCGGTGGTGCTCAGGGCACCGGCGATCTTGCGCAGTGCCTGTGACATCAGGCGGGCCTGAAGACCCACATGGCTGTCACCCATCTCACCCTCGATCTCGGCGCGCGGCACCAGGGCCGCCACCGAGTCGATGACGATGACGGAGATCGCCCCGGAGCGGATGAGCATGTCGACGATCTCCAGCGCCTGCTCACCGGTGTCGGGCTGGGAGAGCAACAGGTCGTCGGTGTTGACCCCGATCTTCTTCGCGTACGTGGGGTCCAGGGCGTGCTCGGCGTCGACGAACGCGGCGATCCCGCCCTGCTGCTGGGCGCTGGCCACCGCGTGCAGGGCGACGGTGGTGTTGTGCGAGAGCACCCCGTTGGCGAGGAAGCTGTGTGTCTGGGGAAGCACGAGGTCGAAGGTCGGCTGCTCACCGGCTTCCTCGACGGCGATGATCTCCTCGTAGGCGTAGGGCGCGGTGACCAGTTCCTCCAGGTGTGCGAGTACGGCACGCGCGGAGGCGGAAGGGCGCTGTGGGCGGCTCTTCGCCCAGGCGACGATCTCGGCCAGACGGTCACGGCTGCAGGAGGACTCACCGTCGGTGCGGAACAGATCACCGGTGATGTGATCGAAGTCGTGGTCCCCGCCGAGGCTGTCACGCAGGCTGCGGACGAGGCCGCCCAGGTGCGGAATGTCCTCGGACCCCGGGCCGGGCGACGACGGGCGGGGGTGCTTGTCGACCTGGGCGGCACGGCGCTGTGAGCGGAAGCCGACGTGGTCCAAGAAGCGGTGGGTCACCGAGGGGTCGATCGTGACGGTCCAGTGGTCCCGTTCGTGCTGGGCGTTGTACCCGGTGTCCAGGGACGCGGGCACACCCAGACCGTGGAGCATGAGCTGTACGTCCCGGGCCAGCTGCTCGGAGGCACAGGCCAGATCGATGGTCGAATCGGTGTCGACCCGACCGTCACTTTCGTAGAGGGCGGTCAGGAAGGCCCGCTGGATCTTGTCGCCACCGGTGCGCACCACGAAGGGCACGTTCTTGCCGAAGGGGTCGGTGTGGTCCAGGTCGTAGCGCTCGGCGACCAGGGTGCGCAACTCCTTGCCGGGAAGTACGTATGCGCGGTGGTCGTCGTCCTGGTGTACCTGGACCTGGGTGTCGAAGAGCCACTCTGCGATGGCGGTGAACTCGTCTCCGACCTCGTCGTCACCGGGGACGAAGCGCAGCGAGGTGGTCGGGGCAAGGGTGTTTCGGGAGGTCAGGTAACCGAGGAGGACGGCCTCGTCCTCGCCGAGTCCACTGCCCGATGCCGCCTCCTCGGCGCCGAAGCGGGCCGAGACGAGGGTGTCACCCTCGCGGAGCTCACCTGCTTCGCGCCAGACGACGAAGCCCTCGGTGTTGACCACCCGGAGCGGGTGGTTGTGCGTGACGTGGACCCGACGGCCGGAGGTGGTGGTGATGCCCAGGACGGGTTTGCGGTCGTTGTGGGTGAGCGCTGCGACCGTTTCCAGTTCACCGTGCTCGTTGACCACGCGGATGCCCTGGTCACGGATGTCGGTGACCCGGTCGGCGCAGACGACGGGTTGACCGGCGCGTTCGAACAGTTCGGCGACGGTCTCCATACCGTGATCGGTCCATACGTAGGTGTCGGCGGTGAGGCACTTGCCGGAGCTCTCCGGTCCGTAGACCTCGACGATCCGACCCCGGGGGATACCACCGATACCGAGCGCGACGTCGAGGGCGATCGCCCCGGTGGGGATCGACTCGATCGGCGGGCGGTCGTCGTCGCCCAGGCGCATGACGGAGCCCTTGCCGAACTGTCGCTCGATCTGTGCGAGCGCGGTTTCGAGAGCCTTGTCTCGATCTCCAGTAGCCACGGGATTCCCCTGTTGGGTCGATGCCTTCTTCTTCACGTTGGGCCCGACGCTACGCGCTCGGTGTGACAATCTCGACGCCCAACGTCTGCCTGTGGACAACCCACACTACCCGAACCTGTGTTCGATATTTCGCGAGACACGTCAGGTTCTTCGGGAGGCAGGGTTCACCGTACCGAGGCGGGAAGGTCGAATGCGTTGCACACCGCGCGCCACACCTCCTTGGCCCCGATCCCGTCGGCGAGCGCCTGCTGGACCGTGCGAGAACCGAGTTCCTCGATGACGTGGTCCTGTGCGAGGCTGTCGGCGTAGGCCTCGCCGAACTGCTCGTACATGTTCTTCCAGAAAGCCGTGAGTCTCATCGACACCAGTATGCGGGACCGTTCCACGCGGTCACGCCCTTGCGGAAGGTGTCCGCGGTCGGTGTGACACCGGCGGGACGAACAGTGACGCGAGCCCTCTGGAACTGTCGGTGTCAGGGTGGCCGCACGGTGTCGGCCGGGACGGGAGGTGGCGTGGACGTCGAGATGCGGCCGATGCGACCGGAGGACGAGCCGGAGGCGGTGGAGGTCTCTTCGGCCGCGGACACTCTCTTCGCCGAAGCGGGCCTGATCCTGCCGCCGGACGATCCCCGGGAGTTGTTCGCCCACGCGGAGCACACACTGGTGGCCATCGATCCTGCTGCGGGTCGAGTGCGTGGCTTGGCCGCGACGGTCACGGTGGACGGGTGTCCGCACCTGGAACAGTTGGCCGTGGATCCCGCCCATGGTCGGCGTGGGATCGGTTCGGCCCTGTTGGAAGAGGTGTGTTCGCGGGCGCGTGCCGCTGGGCACGACGCCGTCACGCTCACCACGTTCCGGGATCTGGCGTGGAACGGCCCCTGGTACGGGCAGCGGGGGTTCGACGTTCTTCCTCGTGCCGTGTGGGGGCCGGGCCTGACGAGGCTGTGGGGGCTCGAGACCGCGATCCGGGTGGCGCCGCGTGTGGTGATGGTGCGTGTGTTGGCCGGGTGAGCCGTCCGTCTGTTCCCGGACGAGCACCGGGGCGACCTCGGGCCGGTCCTCGCCCCCTTCGTTCCTGGGCAGGGGGCGAGATCGTGGGTTCCGAGGACCAAGACCTTTCCACGTATGGACGGGTCACGGACGTTCAGGTGGACGGGCCGCGCTCCCCTCTTTCCTCAGACGGTGGAGGAGAACACGTCGTCGCATGCGTGTTCCAGGGCTTGGAGGAGGGCTCCCCGCACCACGGGGCTTCCTTCGATCTTTCCGAGACCGACCTCGGTGGCGTTGGGGGCGATGCGTGCGGTGGCCTCCTGGACGCGTTCGGCGAGTTTGGGGCCGCCTGCCTGGGCCACGTCGCCGCCGAGGACGACCAGGCCGGGGTCGAGCAGGACGCTGATCGCGGCCACCCCACGGGCCAGCCGTTCGGCGAAGGCGTCCAGGAAAGCGTCGGCCTTCGGGGTGTTGGCCTCGGAGGCTGCGTGTACGACCTCGGTGACGTCGTTTCCGACGATGCCGTGTTCCGCGGCGAGTTCGACGACCTGGTCCGCCCTGACCAGGGCCTGGAAACCGTGGGGAAGCGCGCGGCCCTTGTCCTCTGCCAGGGATTCGTATCCCCCGGAGAGGCCGAGGTCGCCGGGCATGGGTGCGCCGGGTACGGGTAGGTAGCCGATCTCACCGGCACCACCGGAGCGGCCGCGGTGTATCCGGCCGCCGATCATGGTGGACATACCGACACCACCGGCCGCGCTGAGCCACATGAGGACGAATTCCGATGCCCCGGCGGCCATGCCTTCGGAGTGTTCGGCCAGCGCTGCCAGGTTGACGTCGTTCTCCAGCACGACCGAGCGTTCGAGGTCGGTGCGCAGTGCTTCCAGGACACCTTCGTGCCAGGAGATCAGGTCGAAGGAGAAGCGGATGTCACCGGTGCGGGGGTCGACGACGCCGGGGGTGCCGATGACGCAGGCACGGAGTTTTTCGAGGGGGACCTCGGCGCTCTCGACCAGACGCATCACCGCGGTCTGGACAAGGGCGACGGGGTCGTCGGAGGCGTTGGGATCGACACTGACGTCACTGATGATCTGTCCGGTGATGTCGGCGATCGTGGCGGTGACGTGGTGGGCGCTGACGTCGAGTGCGGCGACGTAGGCACTCTCGGGGACGACGGCGTACAGAGCCGCGTTGGGCCCACGCCCTCCCACCTTGCTCCCGACCACTTCGACCAGGTCACGCTCTTCCAATCGTGCAAGGAGCTGGGAAGCAGTGACCTTGGACAGGCCGGTCTGCCTTCCGAGCTGCGTCCTGGTCAACGGCCCGGCGGTCAAAAGCAATTCCAGTGCTGCGCGGTCGTTGAGTTGGCGCAGCAGCCGGGGAGTCCCCGGACGTCGAGACATAACCGTGACACCTCACCCTGTTTTTATTAGGAAAGTTTCCTGTTAATTTAGCTCACAACCTCCTGGAGGTCATGCCCCGGCAGGACGCACGACCTGGCCACTTCCGACCGGGGCTTTCGGTCCGCCTGCGGAGCGGACGACATGCGGTCCCAGCACTACCCAAAGACATCGAGCCCCGGGATCACCCCATGATCTCAGGCCGGCTCAAGCACAGGTGACGCGTCCCTGCACACCGTGCGAAGGGAGAGGTACACATGAGATTCCCGAAGATCGCCGCAGCCTGCACCCTGGTGTTGCTCGCAGCGGCCTGCGGAAGCGGCTCCGGCGACGACACCGGAGGCTCCGGCGAGGCACCCGACACCCTCACGGTGTGGCGGATGGGCGACGCCAGTGAAGAAGAGAACGAGTTCATGGACTCGGTCACCGAACAGTACCAAGAGCTTTACCCCGACACCGAGGTCGACATCCAGTGGATCCCCTGGGGGGAATTCTCCCAACGATTCCAGACCGCGATGGTCAGCGGCGGCCCCGACGTCGTCGAAATCGGTAACGACCAGGTCGCCACCTGGGCCGACGCCGAAGCCCTCTACGACGTCGCCGAGTTCGTCGAGGAGTGGGAGGACCGCGACGACCTGCTGGAGGGCGCATACGCCAACGGCACCTTCGACGACGCCCAGTACAGCATCCCGTGGTACAGCGGTGTACGCGCACTCTGGTACAACGCCGACTGGCTCGACGAACTGGGACACGAACCCCCCGAGACCTGGGACGAACTGCTCGAGGTCTCCGAAGACATCCAGGACGAGTACGAAGTACCCGGCTTCGCCGCACCCACCGACTTCATCAACGGCATCGCCAGCTTCGTGTGGGCCAACGACGGTGAATTCGCCATCGAGGAGAACGATGAGTGGGTCGGTCAGCTCGACTCCCGCGCCACCGCGGAAGCCCTGGAGTTCTACGCACACCTGACCCTGGACGGCCACTCCCCCGCCGCCTGCGTCGGGGTCGACGAGGTCGAGTGCGCCCACGCCGACTTCGCCAACCGCCAGGTCGGCATGTTCATCGAAGGTCCGTGGTCCGAGCCCCAGATCGCCGACATCAACGACGAGCACGCAGAGCACTGGGCCACCGCACCCATCCCCGGCGTCGACGGGATGGCCCCCGCCTTCGCGGGCGGCTCCGACCTGGCCGTGTGGGGCACCACCGAACACCCCGAGGCCGCGTTCGACTACGTCACCACGTTGAACAACAAGGAGAACGCGATGTCCTACAGCGACGTCTCCTCGATGTTCCCGACCTACGAGGACCTGTTGGAGAGCGACACCTTCCAGGAAGACCCCGTCCTCGCCGGGGCCGCCGAACAGGCCACCGGAGACCTGCGTCAGCTCCCGGACACCCCGAACTGGGGCCACGTCCAGTGGGAACTGGCCACCGTCCAGAACGCCGTGGAGCGCATGGCAGGCGGCAGCCTCCCCGAGGACGTCCTGCCCGAACTCAACGAAGAACTCACCGAGGCGCTGAACCGCCCCACCGATGAGTAGTCGTCCGAGTGTGCGCTGAGCACTCGGATCACGGGGCGACCGCCCCTCTTTCGGCGGTCGCCCCCGTACAACCACCAGGACGCCCCATGACACAAACATTGGAACCCTCGAAGGTTTCCGGAGCACCCGCGAAACACCGGCGGACCCCCTCCAAGTCGACAGTGCACACACGTCGCAGACTGATTCCCTACGCACTGATCCTGCCCGCCGTTGCGGTGCTGGCCCTGGTCCTGCTGTGGCCGATCGTCCAGATGCTCTGGATGTCCTTGCACAACTACGGACTGCGCCAACTCCAGGGCCAGGAGGCGGAGTGGAACAACTTCGCCCATTACCTGCACGTCCTCACCGACGAACGATTCTGGGACATCTTCCGCAACACGATCGTCGTCTGCTTGACCATGGTGGCCCTGACATTGGTCCTGGGCACCCTCGTCGGTCTTCTCATGCACAAACTTCCCACCTGGGCCTCCACCGTCCTGGGGCTGGGAATGATGTTGGCCTGGGCGACCCCGGTCATCAGTGCTGCGATCGTCTACCGGTGGCTGTTCGACACCCGCTACGGGCTGGTCAACGCGATCCTGAACACCCTTCCCGACTGGCTGACGGGGACGGGGTGGAGCGAATTCAACTGGTTCAACTCACCCGGCACGCTCTTTCCCATTCTCATCGTCACCGTGGTCTGGCAGTCCTTTCCCTTCGTGGCGATCAGCATCCTGGCCGGTCTGAAGAGCATCCCCGACGAGCTCTACGAGGCAGTGCGCATGGACGGCGCCGGTGCCTGGAAGAGCTTTTGGAACATCACCTTCCCCATGCTGCGCCCCCTGTTCGCCCTGCTTCTGATCCTGCAGGTGATCTGGGACTTTCGGATCTTCACGCAGCTGTTCATCCTCGCGGGCGGGGTCTCCAACCGTGATGTCGCCCTCATCCCCACCTACATCTACCAACTGGGCTTCGCCTCGACCCCGCCGAACTACGGCATGGGGTCGGCGATCGCCGTGATCATGACCGTCCTGGTCCTGATCATCAGCGCGTACTACCTGCGTGTGATGATCCGTCAGGAGGAGACCCGATGAACCACCTGTACCGGGCACGCCGGAAAATCGGAAGACTCGGCCTGTACCTGGCTGCCCTTGCAGTGCTCGTCTTCGCGGTCTTTCCCGTCTACTGGGTCCTGGCCACCGCGCTCAGACCCACCGGGGAGATCTTCACCCGGGAACCGTCCCTGCTCCCCCGAGAGATCACCTTCGAACACTTCGAGCGGGTGCTGTCGGGGGTACTGATCCCCGGCACGTCCTTCTGGTCCTTCCTGACCAACAGCCTGATCGTCACGATCGGCTCGGTGTTGTGCACCGCGCTGATCTCCCTCCTGGCAGCCGTGGCGGTCGCCCGCTTCCGCTTCAAGCTGCGCTCGGTGTTCATCATCATGCTGCTGGTCATCCAGATGGTGCCGGTGGAAGCGCTGATCATCTCGCTGTTCATCAACTTCTTCCACTTGGGAAACACCCTGGACATCGAGCTCGTCAACAACCTGTCCGGTGTCTTCATCGTGTACGTGGCAGTGGCCTTGCCGATCACCATCCTCATGATCCGCAACTTCGTCGCCGCGGTACCCAAGTCCTTGGAGGAGGCGGCCGCGATCGACGGCGCCAGTGGGTGGACCGTCTTCTGGCGCATCCTCATGCCCCTGGTGGCCCCCGGACTGGGCGCCGCGAGCATCTTCGCCTTCATCACCGCGTGGAACGAGTTCTTGGTCGCCTTCACGTTCCTGCAGAGCAACACCGGCGCGTACACGCTGCCGATCTCCCTGCAGTACTACTTCGGTGCCGTGTCCATCGAGTGGGGGTCGATCATGGCCGCCTCCACCTTGCTGACCGTTCCGGTGATGATTTTCTTCCTCTTCGTCCAGCGACGCATGGTCTCCGGACTGACCATGGGTGCGATCAAAGGCTGACCCCCCGTCGGGCCGGCCGGGAAGAGCCGGCCCACCACTGATTCCCCGCTCACGTCTGCCCGTGCACCGGGCACCCTGCTCACCGAACGGAGTTCGTCATGCCGCACGATCCGACCCTGGTTCGTCTGGCCAATGCCACGCTGTTGGTCCCCTTCGAGGCCTACAAGGCCCCACGTTGGATTCTGGACGGGTTGGCCGAGGGCATTTCCGGTGTCTGCCTGTTCCACAACAACCTGGAAAGCGCCGAGCAAATCACCGAGCTCAACGCCCACCTGGCCGAAGCCACGGACACCCCGCTGATCTCCCTCGACGAGGAGGGGGGAGACGTCACCCGGATCGGACAGGCCCACGGCAGCGAGTACCCGGGCAACGCCGCCCTCGGCGCCGTGGACGACCCCGACCTGACCAGGGCAACCCTGCGTTCCTTGGGCGGGCAACTGACCGAGCTCGGTTTCAACCTGGATCTGGCTCCGACGGTGGATGTCAACGTGGCCGATGACAACCCCGTGATCGGTACCCGCTCCTTCGGGTCCGACCCGGAGCTGGTGGCCCGCCACGCCACTGCGGCCGTGCTGGGGTTGCAGGAGTCCGGTGTGGCCGCGTGCGCCAAGCACTTCCCCGGCCACGGTGCGACCTCGCAGGACTCCCATCACGTGCTTCCACGGGTGGAGGCCGAGGCCGACCTGCTGCGCGCCCGTGAACTGTTGCCGTTCCGGGCGGCCGTGGACGCAGGTGTGCGTTCCATCCTGACCGCGCACATCGAGATGCCCGCGCTGGGTGGCCCCGGCCCGGCCACCCTGGATCACAGGATCCTCAACGGGGTCCTCCGTGACGAGCTGGGGTTCACCGGCAGCGTGATCAGCGACGCCATGGAAATGCAAGGGGTCAGTGACCGGATCGGCATCCCCGAGGCGAGTGTGCTGGCGGTGGCGGCCGGTTGTGACCTTTTGTGCCTGGGCCGGTTCGTGTACGCGGACGGGGTGGAAGCGGTCCGGTCGGCGTTGGTGGAGGCGGTCCGGGACGGCCGTCTCAGTGGGGAGCGTCTGGAGGAGGCCGCCGAACGCAACGCCGAAATGCGCGCCTGGGTACGGGGGGCGGCCACGCGCGAAGCCCCTCTCGTCGCCGACGACATCGGACTGTCCGGTGCCCGGCGGGCCGCACGGGTCCACGGAGTTCTTCCCCCTCTGCGTGATCCGTTCGTCGTCGAGGTGGACGCGCCCGCGAACGTGGCCGTGGGTGAGGTCCCCTGGGGTCTGGATCCCTGGTTCCCCAAGGTCGAGCGGGTCGCCCCCGACCCCGCCGCGGCAGAACGGATTCTCGACACCGTCGGAGACCATGACCTGGTCGTGGTGGTGCGTGATGCGCACCGTTATCCCGATGCCAGGGCTTTGACGGCTCGCCTTCTGAAGGCCCGTCCCGAGGCGGTGGTGGTGGAGATGGGGCTGCCGATCTGGCGGCCCGAGTGCGGCGCCCACGTGAGCACGTACGGGGCCGCGCACGTCAACGGGCGTACCGCCGCCGAACTTCTCGGTGCCCCCGGGGCCGTCGACGCCGCACCCGTCAAGGGTTGAGGGGTCGATGATCGCCGGCCGCGGACGCACTACGTCACGTCGGTGTCCCGGTGGGTTCGGGTGACACCCCCGGTCCGCGGCCGGTGTCCCGGAAAACCGGTAGGAGAAGTATCCTGAAGGTGTCAGAGCCCCGATCGGTCAGCGTCCCCGCCGGCCATCGGTGCCCCATTCTCCCTTCCGAACACGGCATAATCACAGTATGCGCCTTTCAGCCCGGGTCGACTACGCGCTTCGTGCGGCCGCAGAACTTGCCATGTCCCCTGAGGGACCGGTGACGGCAGAGCAGCTCGCACGCGCCCAGGCCATCCCCGGAAAATTCTTGGAGAACATCCTCACCCAACTACGTCGGGCAGGACTGGTGCGCAGCCAACGCGGCCCTGTCGGGGGTTACTGGCTGGCCCGACCTGCGGCAGAAATCTCTCTGGCCGACATCATCCGAGCGGTCGACGGGCCGCTCGCCAACGTGCGCGGGGAACGCCCCGAACACGTGGACTACGACGGAGCGGCACGCAGCCTGCAGCAGGTGTGGATCGCCCTGCGGGCCAGCGAACGTTCCATCCTGGAGGGGGTCAACCTCCACCATCTGGTCACCAACGAACTGCCCGAGAAGGTACGTTCCCTGGCCGAGGATCCCGACTCCTGGGTCAACCACACTCACGGTTAGCGAGTGTGGCCCCCCGACCTGGGGGTACTTCTTGGCACCGCAGAACACGGGCACCCACGAAGAACGGTCCCCGATACACGTGAAGGAGCCGATTCGCCTCATCGGCGGATCGGCTCCTTCGTGGTGTCGGGGTGGATGAGTGGAGCGCGAAGGGTGGTCAGACGCCCACCATGTCGGCGACCTGAGGAACACGGTCCGGGACCGGGTCGATGCCGAGTTCCTCCGCCGAGACGGTCTGGCTCGTGACTGCGTCGTCCAAAAGCGCGGCCTCCTGCAGTTCGGCCAATGCCAAAAGATCGGAAACTTCACGCAGCACCTGGGAGAGCGGAACGTTCAACGCCCCACAGATCGAAGAGAGCAGCTCCGAAGATGCCTCCTTCTGGCCGCGCTCGACCTCTGACAAGTAGCCGAGGGACACACGCGCGTCGGCCGACACCTCACGGAGGGTGCGGCCCTGGCGCTGTCGGAGTCGCCTGAGCACGTCACCCAGTAGGTGACGAAGCAGGACCATCATTCGCGCTCCCTCCCGCCGGTAGCGACCTTCATATACAACACCGTACCTGCCCCACGCCCGATTCGGGCACCTCTTGTCATCCTGTTCGCTGGAGGGGGAACCCCGACCAGGGGTGGTTTTGTTCCCCGAAGAAGGGTCAAGGGAACCGATCGAAGAGGTCAGAGCCGGGTGTTTTCCGCCATGTTCCCTTCCAGGACCGAAACAAGGAGCGCCAGCGCCCCTTCGACCGTGCGGTCTCGGATACCCGAACGATCACCGGCAAAACGAAACTCTCGGGCAAAGATGTCGTCGGAGGTCGCCACGGCCGTGTGAACGGTTCCGACGGGTTGTCCGTCCTGGGGTTCGGGGCCGGCCACCCCGGTCACGGCCAGGCCGAGGTCGGCACCCATCAGGTCACGGACCCCCCGGGCCATGTGGGTGGCCACGTCGGGATGCACCGCCCCGTGCTCGGCCAGCAGGTCCTCGGGCACCCCGAGGGTGGAGGCCTTGGTGTCGGTCGCGTAGACGATCACACCACCCCGGTAGGTCGCCGAGGCGCCCGGGACCGCGGTCAGTCGGGCACCGATGAGCCCCCCGGTGAGGGACTCCGCGGTGGCGCAGGTCCTTCCGTGCTCGGCCAAGGCTCGGTGAGCGGCCCGGGCCGGACCCACGGGCTCCTCGAACCCGACCGATGCGTCATCCATCGGTTTGTTTCTCCCGAGTCAGGCGGATCGCGTCCAACACGTACACGAGTCCGGTCCACACAGTGACGGTCACCGCCGCCCCCATGACAACGTGTGCGGCCCACGTGAGCAGTTCGGTGAACGGAAGTACGTGCAAGGGGAACAGGTAGATGCTGATCGCCACGATCTGCAGAACCGTCTTGAGCTTGCCGCCCTTGCTCGCGGGCATCACCCCGTAGCGGATCACTGCCAGGCGCAGCAGCGTGATGCCCCACTCACGGACCAGGATGGCGATGGTGACCCACCACCACAGTTCCCCCTGCAGGGACAGCACCACCAGGGCTGCCCCGGTGAGCGCCTTGTCGGCGATGGGGTCGGCGATCTTGCCGAAATCGGTGACCAGTCCGTATCGACGTGCCAGTTCACCGTCGACCCGGTCGGTGACGGCAGCGATCACGAAGACGGCGAAGGCGGCCAGTTGCCAACCGAGGCCGTCCATGAACATGAACCAGACCAGGAGCGGCACCATCACCAGGCGGCTCACCGTGAGGATGTTCGCGATGTTCCACAAGGGAACGCGGGGGGATTCCTGGCTGTTCATCTGCTTCCGGTTTCCCCGTCCGTCTCCTCGGACTCGTCCTGTTCTGCCACGAGATCGGCCCCGGCCGCCTGGATCACGGTGGCGCGTACCAGGTCACCGACCTCCAGGTCCTGGCCGTACAGGATGGTGCTTCCGTCGACATCGGGTGCCTGATGGTCGGCGCGTCCCTCGTATGCGCCGTCCTCCAGTACCGATTCCACCAGCACGGTGACCTCACTGCCGATACGTTCCTCGGCGCGTTGGGCCATGAGTTCTTCGGCCAACCGGTTGAGCCGGTCCACCCGTTCGTCGATGACCTCCTGAGACAGCTTGTCGCCGTGCCCGGCGGCCTCGGTGCCCTCCTCGTCGGAGTACCCGAAGACACCGATGGCGTCCAGCCGTGCCTCCTCCAGGAAGGAGACCAGGTCGGCGAACTCTTCCTCGGTCTCCCCCGGGAAGCCGACGATGAAGTTGGAACGGGCCCCTGCCTCGGGTGCGCGCGTACGCACGGTCCGCAGCAGTTCCAGGAAACGGTCGCGGTCACCGAAACGGCGCATGCGTCGCAGCAGGGGGCCGTTGGCGTGCTGGAAGGACAGGTCGAAGTAGGGCACCACACCCGGGGTCGTGGTGAGTACTTCCACAAGACCGGGCCGGACCTCGGCGGGTTGGAGGTAGCTGACGCGGATCCGGTCCAGCCCCTCCACCGCGCTCAGGCGCGGCAGCAGCTTTTCCAGGGCCCGCATGTCCCCCAGGTCCTTGCCGTAGGACGTGGAGTTCTCACTGACCAGGAACACCTCACGCACACCCTGGCTCACCAGCCACTCGGCCTCACGGACGATCTCGTCGGGGTGTCGGGAGATGTAGGCACCACGAAAGGTCGGGATGGCGCAGAAGGTGCACCTTCTGTCACACCCGGAGGCGATCTTGAGGTTGGCGACCGGTCCGCCGGTCAGTCGGCGACGCGGGATCGTGGACCGATAGGGCAGATCGGTTCCCTCGGCACCGATCGAGTCGGTGAACTGCGCGTGCCCGGGTACGTGTGCTTGGGAGGAATCTCGCTCCACGGGGCTGATCGGCAACAGAGTGCGTCGGTCCCGTGGGTCGTGCGGAACGAGTTCGCGTCCGGCCACGACATCGTCGAGTCGGTCGGTGATGTCGGCGTAGTCGTCGAAGCCCAGGACCTGCGCCTCTGGCAGGGACTCGGCGAGTTCGGAACCGTAGCGCTCGGCCATGCACCCGGCGGCGACGACCTTGCCACCGTTCTCTGCGGCCTCCAGGAGGGTGGCGATGGAATCCTGTTTGGCTGCGTCGATGAATCCGCAGGTGTTGACCACGGTCACGTCTGCCGGTGCGTCGCCGTCGACGAGTTCCCAGCCGTCCGCGGACAGGCGCCCGGCCAGTTCTTCGGAATCGACCTCGTTACGCGCGCAACCCAAAGTGACGAGTGAGACTGTACGGCGCGATGACATGGCTTCCAAGCGTGTGGGAGAGCTTCGAGTGATGCGGGGGGCCGCCGTGCGGACCCACGGGATCCACGTACGCGACCGCGGTCGCCATCTCGGTGGCACCGCCCGCAACCTCCCACACTACCTTGACTTTCTTCTCTTCTTTCAGGGAGGTCTTTCCGACGGGTGCTTGCACGTGTACGGGCCTTGTACCGTCCGTGCACACCCGTGCTGCAAACGAGTGGGTGACGATCCCTGACCGGGCCCGTCACCCACAGATGCTGTGTACCGTCAGTCCTGGAAGCCGTCCGATCCGACGCTGACTTCCTTGGTCTCCCCGATGTCGCCGGCCTTGCCGACTTCTTCACCGTCGACGGACACGGTGATCGCCCCTGCGTCGCCGAGCCAGAGGCGAACCTCGTCGTCGACCGTGTAGTCCTGCGTTTCGCCCTCGGCGAGGAAACCGACGAAGAGGTTCTCACCCTCGGTGTCCTGTACCTGGACCCAGCTGCGGTCGGCCGCGGTGAGGCCCACGAGCACTTCGCTTGGTTCCTCGGCCTCCTGTGGGACCTCGTCCTCGCCCACCGCCTCGACGGTGACGTGTTCGTCCACGCCGGCCGAGGGGTCCGCGGAGTGCTCGCCGTCACGGAAGAGCTCGAACGCGGTACGCAGCGGGTTGGTGGGCTCGCCCTGCCAGGCACGTACGCCCACGAAGAGACCCAGAAGGACCACGACCACGACCAGGGCCCAGGGCCAGTGTCGAAGCACGGCCTCCGAGCGTCGAGAACGCATCACGGGCAGACGTGGTTCGGGTCGGTCACCCCCTGCTGAGAAGGCGTGTACCTGCTCCTCCTGGGGGCGGCGTGGCGCGGGGATGCTTCTTCCCCCTTCGCGCTCGGGCCGCCCGCCCATGCGTCGACGGCCTTCGTGACGGCCCCGGTGTCGCTGGGCCGGCCCGGGTTCGTCGTCGCGCCCAAAGCTCTGCGCCGGTACTCCGGTCCTGGACTCGTCGTCGGACTCGACCACCTCGTCGGACAGGTCCTGCATCCGATGCCGTGTCGCGGCAACGTGTGCGGCGGCAAGTTCCGTGGCCAGGGGCCGGGACGAAGAGACCAGGTGGGTCGTTGCCGAGATCGCGTGTTCGCGGTCGTACTCCTCCACGAGAGGTTCGGGGTCCAGTCCCAGTGCGCGACACAGGCCGCGAATGTGTCCGCGCGCGTAGAAGTCCCCTCCGCAGGGGACGAAGTCTTCCTCCTCGATACCTCTGAGGACCCGTTCCCTGACGTGTGTCCGGGTGCTGAGGTCCGCGACCGTGTATCCCGCCGCGATGCGGGCGGCAGACAGGGCCTGCCCGATCGTCGCCATGCGCACTCCCCCGAGACTAGTCGTGCGTGATCGAGTCCACTCTGCTACCAAGTGTGCGTCGTCGCAGGTCACCACGCCCCGAGAAACACCAAGATCGCACCAAATCGGTCAGATCTTCACCGGTTGGGGTCAATCTCCGCGGATATCGGCCAGAATGGCGGGCAGGTCGTCGGCCTGGACCAGGACGTCGCGTGCCTTGGAGCCCTCACTGGGGCCGACGACGTCACGGCTCTCCATGAGGTCCATGAGACGGCCTGCCTTGGCAAAGCCGACGCGCAGTTTGCGTTGGAGCATGGACGTGGAGCCGAACTGGGTGGTGACCACCAGTTCGACCGCTTGCAGGAGCAGGTCGAGGTCGTCCCCGATGTCCTCGTCGATCTCCTTCTTGGGTGAGGCGGGTGCGGCGACGTCCTCGCGATAGCTGGGTTCGGACTGCTTCTTGCAGTGGCCGACGATCCCACGGATCTCCTTCTCACCCACCCAGGCGTTCTGCAGTCGGATCGGTTTGCCCGCCCCCATGGGCAGGAAGAGTGCATCGCCCTTGCCGACGAGCTTTTCGGCGCCGGGCTGGTCGAGGATGACGCGGCTGTCGGCGAGGCTGGAGGTGGCAAAGGCCAGGCGGGAGGGGACGTTGGCCTTGATGAGCCCGGTGACCACGTCCACGCTGGGGCGTTGGGTGGCCAGGACCAGATGGATGCCCGCGGCTCGGGCCAGCTGGGTGATGCGCACGACCGCGTCCTCGACGTCGCGGGGGGCGACCATCATCAGGTCGGCGAGTTCGTCCACGATCACCAGCAGGTACGGGTAGGGCTCGTACGTTCGCTCGCTGCCGAGCGGGGTGGTGAGCTCGCCGGTGCGTACCGCTGCGTTGAAGTCGTCGATGTGGCGGTAACCGGAGGCGGCCAGGTCGTCGTAGCGACGGTCCATCTCCCCCACGACCCATTGGAGGGCCTCCGCCGCTTTCTTGGGGCTGGTGATGATGGGGGTGATCAGGTGCGGGATGCCCTCGTACATGGTCAGTTCGACCCGCTTGGGGTCGACCAGGATCATGCGTACCTCGTCGGGGGTGGCACGCATCATCAGCGAGGTGATGAGCCCGTTGATGCACGTGGACTTACCGGCCCCGGTGGCCCCGGCCACCAGCACGTGCGGCATCTTGGCCAGGTTGGCGACCACGTTGCTGCCCTCGATGTCCTTGCCCAGGCCCACGAGCATGGGGTGGTCCTCGGACGTGGCCGCCGGGGAGCGCAGGACATCACCAAGGCTGACGATGTCCTTGTCGGTGTTGGGGATCTCCACACCGATCGCGGACTTTCCGGGGATGGGGGACTGGATGCGCACGTCGGCGCTCTTGACCGCCAAGGAGATGTTCTTGGACAGGGCGGTGACCTTCTCGACCTTGACCGCAGGTCCCAGTTCGATCTCGTAGCGGGTGACGGTCGGCCCACGGGTGTACCCGGTGACGTCGGCGTCGATCTTGAATTGGCTCATCACCCCGGACAGGGCATCGACCAGTTCCTCGTTGGCCTTGGTGCGGGCCTTGGTGGGGCTGCCCGGTTTGAGCATGGTCGAGGCGGGCAACTCGTAGTCACCGTCCACGACACGGGCGGGCAGGGACAACTGTTCGGTGGTGGCGGGCGGTGGGGTCGGATCGGGTGTTTCGGCCTTCTTGCGGGCCTTCTTCTTCGGCTTGGCCGCCTCTGCGGCCACCTCTGTCTTTTCTTCCTCGTCGGTGAGGGCGGGGGCCAACGGTTCATCGAGGACCGGGCTGTCGTAGGGGCGTTCGTTGTCACCCGCGACCGTTTCGGACCGGGCCGTCCTCTTCCGGCGCTTGCGGGGTTTGCTCTTCTCGTCCGCTCCGAGGATGCCGATCCCGGAGTCGGGGCCTGTGTCCCGTTCCAGGAGTGCGGAAAAGAGTGTCTGGAGGCGCTCGGGGATACGGCGGATCGGGGTGGAGGTGACCACCAGGATGCCGAAGATCAGCACCAAGGTCAGAAGTATCGCGGTGAGCGGGACGGTGATGACGAGGCTGAGCGGTCCGGAGGCGATGTAGCCGATGAGGCCACCGGAGGTCTGCAGCACCTCGATGCCCTGGGCCGGTTCGGGAACACCGTGCGCGATGTGCAAAAGCCCGAGCAGGCCGAACACGATCGCCGTGCACCCGATGGCGATCCGACCGCCGTCGCCCGGTTTGACCGTGCTGGGGGTACGCATCAGCTTGACCGCGATCGGCAGGAACAACAGCGGCAGGATCGGCGAGAAGTTACCGAAACCACCCATGGTCACCAGTCGGGTGTACTCCAGCAGAAGGCCGTCGCTCTGCCACCACACGGCGGCGGCGATGAGTACACCCACTGCCAGGAGAAGCAGTCCGACGCCGTCACGGCGCAGATCCGGGTCGAGATCGCGGGCACCGCGCCCC
>DXDP01000214.1 GCA_019115445.1 Candidatus Nocardiopsis merdipullorum | reverse complement strand
AACAGGATGTGCTCAAGGCCGCCGAGGCACAGAAGGCCGCGGCATCGACCGCTACGGCCGAGCGTCCCGCGAGTCCCGTCAAGGCAGCAGCCGACACCTCGTTGCGCGGCCGAACAGAAAAGCTCTCACGTCTACGTCTGTCCATAGCCGACACCATGGTGGAATCACTACGCGTTTCCGCCACGACCAGCCAAATGATCGAGGTCGACGTCACCAGGATCGCCCGGCTGCGCACAGAGTCCATCGAGCGCAACGGTTCCGCCCCGGACTTCTTCGCGTTCTTCGCGCTGGCCGCCGTGGAGGCCTTGCGGTCCCATCCCAAGCTCAACGCCGCCATCGACGGCGAGAAGCAGGAGGTGACCTACCACGACGTCGAGAACCTCAGCATCTCGGTGGACACCGAGCGTGGACTCCTGGCCCCGGTCGTCAAGAACGCCGGCTCGTTGAACCTGCTCGGGCTCGCCGCCGACATCGCCGACCTGACCGAGCGTGCACACACCGGCAGGCTCGGCCCGGACGAGCTGGGCGGCGGTACCTTCACCATCGCCGACACCGGTAGCACCGGTGCGTTGATCAGTACACCCATCATCAACCAGCCCCAAGTGGCGGTCCTGGACACCGGCACGGTCGTCAAGCGTCCGATCGTGGTCGAGGAGGAGTCCGTGGGTGGCGCGGTCATCGCCGTGCGGTCGATGGTGTACCTGTCCTTGTCGCACGACCACCGCCTCATCGACAGCGCCGACGCAGGGCGCTTCCTCCAGACGATCAAGGAGCGCCTGGAGACGAGTTCCTTCGAAGCGGAGTTGGGGTTGACCTGATCCTCGGAACCTACCGTCCCCACCGGGCCGGGTGCCGTTCGCGGCCCCGGCCCCTTTCAGGGACAGACAACCGAATTGACCTCAACATTACTTGAGGTTCTAGCGTGGGGTCGTACTCCCACACTCCACAAGGACCTTCTTCATGCACAACCTGAGGATCGCGGTGATCCTGGGCGGTAATCGTAACGGCCGCACCGGGCCTGCTGTGACACGCTGGTTCCTCGACCACATCCACGCCCATGAAGGCGTGGAAGCGGACGCTGTGGACATCTCCTCCCTGGAGATCGAGGACGGGCACGGCGCGCCCATGGTCGATTTCGGGCGACGGATCGAGGCCGCGGACGGCTTCGTCGTCATCACACCCGAGTACAACCACGGTTACCCCGGGCCACTCAAGAGCGCGATCGACTCCGCCCGGCGGGAATGGTTCGGCAAACCGGTCGCCTTCGTCTCCTACGGCGGGATGTCGGGCGGTCTGCGGGCGGTGGAACAGTTGCGCGGTGTCTTCTCCGAGCTGCACACCGCGACGATCCGTGACACCGTCAGCTTCCACAACGCTCACACGGTCTTCGGTCCGGGCGGTGAGCCACTCGTCGACCTGGCCGAGGCCGATGAGGCCGCCGACACCCTGCTGGGCCGGCTCGTCTGGTGGACACTGGCGCTGCGCGAGGCCCGGCTGCGCAACCCCTACCCCGGTTGACCCCTCCCCAGAGGCAGCGGATGAGTGGACGGGGCGGCGCGATGGCACCGCCCCGTCTTCTTGCCCCACCAATCACCATCCCCTGATGATCCCCATCATCAAAGGTCTGCGGGCCGGGTGCACGACCATCGAACCGACGGCCCCTCACCCGCAGCGGCTCCACATGGACGTGGAGTTCCCTTTCCCACGTTCAACGTAGAAGACCCACGCCTCTCCCGCAGAGCTTTCGCCGAAAAAGGTGGAGAATCTTTTCGACCGCTGTCCGACATACCACCCAGGACCGCACACTCCACCGGGGCGTAAGGTGGAGGATGTGAATGATCTCGTTTACGCATGGCTGGGTGACAGTCCCGTCCCCTACCGCCAGGGGTGGGACCTGCAGAAGCGGCTCCACAAGAGCCGTGTCGCCGGCGAGGTGGCCGACACCGTCCTGTTCCTCGAACACGAGCCCGTGTACACCGCAGGTAAACGCACCGGAAGGTGGGATCGTCCCGCCATCGACCCCGATGCTCCGATCGTGGACATCGATCGGGGCGGCAAGATCACCTGGCACGGCCCCGGACAGTTGACGGTCTACCCCATCGTCAAGGTGCCCGATCCCGTGGATGTGATCGCCTACGTTCGCATGCTCGAGGAAACGATCATCCGAACCATCGCGGAGTTCGGTCTCCTCGGCCACCGCGTCGAAGGACGCACCGGCGTCTGGCTCACCTCCGACCCCGACCGTGGGCTGCAAGAACGCAAGATCGCCGCGATCGGCTGCCGGATCGCACGCGGTGTCGGTATGCACGGGCTTGCCCTGAACTGCGACAATGATTTGTCGTGGTTCGACATGATCATCCCCTGCGGGATCTCCGACGCCGGTGTCACCTCCCTGACCAAGGAGCTGGGACGAGATGTCACCGTCGCCGAAGTGCGTCCGATCCTGGAGCGGCACCTGGCCGATGTCCTCGGCGCGGACGGATACAGCCACACCGACGGCGCCGAGTTGCTCTCCGGCGTCACCGTAGGCGGATGACAGACCACATCACGAGCCGTCCCGCCGGGGACACAGCTCCCACAAGGGGCAAGGACTTCTCCGCCACGGGACACAGAAGGGAACGGGTTCACGTTGACCATCGCTCCTGAGGGCCGCAAGCTACTGCGCGTGGAGGCACGCAACAGCGAGACGCCCATCGAGAAGAAACCGCCGTGGATCAAGATCAAGGCGAGAATGGGGCCGGAGTACACCGAACTCCACTCTCTGGTCAAGAGCGAAGGCCTGAACACGGTCTGCCAGGAAGCCGGATGCCCCAACATCTACGAATGCTGGGAAGACCGCGAGGCCACGTTCCTCATCGGTGGTGACGAGTGCACGCGCCGTTGCGACTTCTGCCAGATCGCCACCGGCAAGCCCAGTGCGCTGGACCGCATGGAACCTACCAAGGTCGCCAACTCGGTCCGCACCATGGAACTGCGCTATGCCACCGTCACCGGCGTGGCCCGGGACGACCTCGAGGACGGCGGCGCCTGGTTGTACGCCGAGACGGTCCGCAAGATCCACGAGCTCAACCCGGGCACCGGCGTGGAGTTGCTGATCCCGGACTTCAACGCCGACCCCGATCAGCTCGCAGAGGTCTTCGGCTCCCGTCCGGAGGTTCTTGCCCACAACGTCGAGACCGTACCGCGGATCTTCAAACGCATCCGCCCGGCCTTCCGCTACGAGCGGTCCTTGGACGTGATCACCCAGGCACGTGACGACGGTTTGGTGACCAAGTCCAACCTGATCCTGGGTATGGGCGAGACCCGGGAGGAGGTCAGCCAGGCCATGCGTGACCTCGTCGAGGCCGGATGCGATCTGCTGACCATCACCCAGTACCTGCGCCCCTCCAAGCTGCACCACCCGATCGACCGGTGGGTGAAGCCGGAGGAGTTCGTGGAGCTGCGCGAGGAGGCCGAGGAACTCGGCTTCGCCGGGGTCATGTCCGGCCCTCTGGTCCGTTCTTCCTATCGCGCGGGAACTTTGTACCAACAGGCCAAGGCCAAGTACGAGGCCGCGACCGACGACGCGTGAGGATTCTTTCGTCCAAGTCGTGACCAAGCTGGAACGGTGGCCCCCGGGCCACCGTTCCACGTATGAGGCATCGTCCACATATCCTGGTGCCGAAGGCGCCCCGCTGGTGGCGCCGCAAGGCGTCGCAGGTTGACCGCGAAGAGGAGGCAAGGCGGCTCAGGGTCTTTGAAAAGGTCCCGCTGACCGGACGGGTCGGCGCAAGCCGCCTGAGAGCACGATGGCGAAAAAGCCCAAGGGTTCCCAGAAGACCACGACCGGCACGGGTGGTGCCGAGAAGGAGCCCGGTCGCTTCAAACAGATCGGGATGGTCGCCAAGGTCGTCCATCAACAAAGTCCCCGCAGCATCCCGCTCGCGGTGATCGTGGCTCTGCTGATCCTCGCCGTCTTCATCGGTATCGGTATCTGGACCGGCTCCTGGATCCTGTGGCCACTGACGGGTCTGCCGGTGGCTCTCCTCGTCGGTTTCGTCATGTTCACACGTACGGCCCAGCGGGTCCAGTACCAGATGCTGGACGGACGTATGGGGGGTGGCATGGTGATCCTGGAGAACATGCGGGGTAACTGGGTGGTCGAGCCGGGAGTGGCGGCCAACAAGCAGATGGACGTGGTCCATCGTGTGGTGGGCCGTCCGGGGGTGATCCTGGTCGGTGAGGGCAACCTGGGGCGTCTGCGTGGTTTGATCGCCGGCGAGAAGAAACGTGTCTCCCGGGTGGCCTATGACACCCCCATCTACGACTTCAAGGTCGGTAACGGGGAGGAGCAGGTTCCGGTCTCCAAGCTCCAGAAGACTCTGATGAAGCTGCCTCGCAATCTCGACAAGGCGGGCACCGCCGAGCTGAACTACCGTCTCAAGGCGCTGCCCAACGCGATGCAGATGCCCAAGGGGCCCATGCCGAAGGGCGCCAAGCTGCCCAGGGGTATGCGCGGTCAGACGGGGGCCTGAGCCACCCCACCCGTCCTCCTTTGCCGTGCGCGGTGTCCTTGCTCCTGCCGACGAGGTTCGTCACCGTTG
>DXDP01000213.1 GCA_019115445.1 Candidatus Nocardiopsis merdipullorum | reverse complement strand
GCAGGGAAACAGGGGGCACCCGAAGTCGATGTTTACGCAAACATCTGGGGTCGTTGGCATACTGCACCACTGGTACGCACGGGTCAAATGGGAAGAAATAACCCCCGGTCAGGGGCTGTTCGGCGGAGCAGTGCTCTGACGTACGACCAGCGTGGTCGGAACGATGGTGGTCCTTCGTTCCCCGGACTCGTGCCGCAACCCCCGCAGCACGCCTGCGACCAATTGGCGGCCGACCTCGTCGAAATCCTGTCGAATGGTGGTCAACGGAGGCAGGAACGAGGCCGCTTCCGGGATGTCGTCGAAGCCGACCACGCTCACGTCCTGCGGTACTCGCCGCCCCCGTTCGTGCAGGGCACGGAGCAGACCGAGTGCCATCTGGTCGTTGGCCGCAAAGATCGCGCTGCACTCCGGATCGGCGGCCAAGCGCAGGCCGATGCGGTACCCGCTGTCGGCCGACCAGTCCCCGAAAACCGGCTCGGGCACCGGAAGTTCCCGCTCCTCGAGGGTCTCTCGCCAGGCACGGGCCCGACGCTGGGCGGCAAAGGACTCCGGGGGACCGGCCAGGTGCCACACGGTCCGGTGCCCCAGGTGCACAAGGTGCTCGACGGCGGCCCGGGTCCCACCCAGCTGGTCGGTGTCCACCACGCTGTACTGGTCGCTCGCCCCGGAGTCGGCGACAACGACCTGCAGCCCCGGGGGGACCAGAAGACGTGTCGCATCGAGCAGGTGGACCTCCATGATGGCGATGACCGCATCCACCGCCAACTCGCTCAGCCTGTGGAAGGCTCCGCGCACCTCGTCCTGCGTGGGGAAAGCTATGGGCAGCAGCGTGATGGCATATCCCTCGTCCGCCGCGGAAGAGGCGATCGCCTCCAGGGTGCGTACGTTGCCCGTGGTCGAGAGGGTGAACAGGATGACGCCGAGGGTGCGGAACTCACCCCGCTTCAAGGCGCGCGCGGCGCTGTTGGGTCGATAACCCAGATCACGCATGGCCACAAGTACGCGCTCCCGGGTCTGGGGCATCACACTCGGGCTCCCGTTGGACACGCGAGACACCGTTTGTGCCGAGACACCGGCCAATCGAGCCACATCCGCCATGGAGACCCTCACCCCACGACGTGAACCCGGTGCGGCTCCCGCTCTCTCGGCCATGTCGACGATCCCTGTCCTTTCGGCGGGCACCGGCAGGTGCGTTCACCGCTTCCTTCGTACGATCGTGCACAGTGTAAACAGGGCTGTTCGTCGAAGCAGCGGAACTTCGAACGGTGCACAGCAGGACAGGGACGGCATCGAAACCGGCCCCGAGGTCCTCACGGTGATCGAACACAGGAGACGGGGCCAAGGACTCACGCGTGGCGATAGAGGTAGGGAGGCCGATGTGCAAGGTCGGCACCGGACTCGGCCAGGGCCAAGGCACCGGTGACGGAATCCCCCTCGGGGGCGAGCAAACACGCCCCGGGCACATGGCGCCGCACCTCGTCCCGGAAGGGTTCGTACAGCAGCGCGCCGACGTCGAAGAGTCCGCCGCCCCAGGAGAAACGGGGAGCGAGCCCGGCTACAGCGGCCGCGACCGCCGTCTCACCCAGATAGGTGCCTGCGTCCCACCAGATACGACGGGCCACGGGGTCACCCGTGTGTGCGACGGCCGCGACCTCGGGTGCAAAGGAGGCGAGCAAGGACGACGTCGCACCATGCCCCCGGTAGATCTGCCTCTCCAGTTGGTCCACGTCACCGAAACACGCTTCCAGACGGAGTAGTAGGCCGGACGAGCCACCGTGTGCCCCGTCCCGGGCCCGAAGAGCACAGCGCAGACCCTGCTGTCCGACCCAGGCGCCGCTTCCGCGGTCCCCCAGGAGGAAACCCCACCCGTCCGTACGCTTCCACACATCCTGCAGGTCGGTGCCCAGAGCGACCGACCCGGTTCCGGCCGCGACGACCACACCGGCACGCCCGCCCAACGCCCCGGTGTGGGTGGTCAGTGCGTCCGCGGCCATGAGCACCTCATCGGCCAAGACCTTCTCGCGGAGCAATCGTACGAGTTCTCCGGGATCGTCGATCAGATCGGGTAGCCCGGTCAACCCTATCGCGACTCGGGCAAACCCGGACGCTCCCGATCGATGTGCCGTATCTTGCAAGAGCGCGGCGATACGCGGAACCAGGAGGGGGACATCGATTCCGCCCCGCACACGCGGTATCGGGTCCTTGTCACGGGCGCCCACCGTGCGTTCCCCGTGCCGGACAAGTACGCGCACACCGCCACCACCGACGTCGACACCGGCCAGGGCGCCGCTCACCGGCTTTCCAGAGCCGTGACCGCCGCACGAACACTGCCGTGTTCGTTCCACACCGCGCTCGCCCGCTCGATCGGGACTTCGGAGAGCAGACTCACCAGGGCCGGTTCCACCCGCCCCTTGGCCTGGTCCAGTGCGACCTTGCACCGTTCACGGGGTTGTCCGGATGCCTGGACCAGCAGTTCCACCGAGCGTTCACGCAGTTTGGTGTTGGTGGCCACCAGGCCCACCATCAGATTGGAGTAGGTACGCCCCGCCCTGATCATGAGCGCCGTGGAGAAGGAGTTGAGCACGACCTTGGTGGCGGTGCCCGCCTTGAGCCGCGTCGATCCGGTCAACGCCTCCGGGCCGGTGTCGGCCACCACCGGTAGGTCGCACCGGTCGAGCAGGAAAGCCGTGGGGTTGCAGGTGACGAGTACACGCAGAGCTCCGACCCGCCGGGCACCGCGCAGGGCCCCGGCCACATAGGCGGTCGAGCCCGAGGCGGTGATCCCCACGGCCACGTCATTCTCCCCGAGGAGGCGGGCGTCCTTCTCACCGAGCGCGTCGGCATCCTCGAAGTCCAGGGAGGAGTCGGCCAGGGCCGGGGCCCCTCCGGGAAAGTGGGCGGTGAACAGATCGGGGTCGGTGCCGAAGGTCGGGGTGATCTCGGTGGCGTCCAGAACCGCGAGTCGACCGGAAGCACCGGCACCGAAGTAGTGCACGCGGCCACCACGCCCCAGACGTGCATGTGCGGCCTCCACCGCCTCCGTCACTTGCCCGGAGGCATCGGCGGCCGCACGCACCGCCCGTGCGTCCTCGTCCTGTAGGAGGGCGATCGCCTCCTGGGTGTCCCATGTGTCGATGTCGACCGTGCGTGGGTTGCGGGCCTCGGTCGTCGGCGGTTCGTGGCGCATGTTTGTCTCCTGAGTCCCTGCCTGTGGTGACGGCCTTGTGCTGTTGGGGCTCAACGGGGATGTCCGTGGCG
>DXDP01000212.1 GCA_019115445.1 Candidatus Nocardiopsis merdipullorum | reverse complement strand
CGTAGTTGATGCCGGGCATCACGCTCGGGATTCACGGAAGCATGCAGGGAAAACGCCAGGGGGATGGTTGTTTCCGCCTTGTACAGGTCCGCTATGTCATAAACGAATGAATGCTGTTTGCCGTGGTGCACGAATCCCAGGGCGGCTGAACACCCCAAGTGGGCCAGGACCGAGTGCACGACTCCGTAAAGTGCCGCGTTGGCCGCCCCCATAAGCACGGTTCACCGGATCTTGGTCTCCCCACGCATCCGGATCGTAGTTCCGTTTGAAGGGTTTGAGATGGTACTTGGTGGCGAACCGTCGGTACAGCCGCTGCATACGGTTACCTTCGAGACGCCGGAGATCGCCCACTGTCGCGTTCTCCGGAGCTGCCTCTCCGAAACGCATATCGAACATCGCATGAGCAACGTCCAACCTTCGTTCCTGGTCGGCGTAGGCTTCGACCTGACGTTCCAGCCAGAGGGTGGTTTTCTCCCCCGACTGCAACGCACCGTAATGCAACACTCCCCCCGCTCCCGAGGTCACCACGGTCGTGCCGTGCCGGAGAAAGGTGGCAAGGGCCGGTTGAGTGATGGAACTTCCGGGGCCGAGCAGCAGGCAGGCGATGGAAGCAGTGGGAATGGGGACCCTGGTGACGATCCCCGATTCCGTTTCCGTCTCCGCACAGACCCCGGTGTCGGTCTGCACGACCTTCACGATGTCCGCGTACAGGAACGACAGGTTGTCCGAGACCCTCGGGAGCATGGCGAGGGTGGGACGAGCAAGGTTCCTACGTGCGTTCTCCGTCACCAACACACCTACTTTCCCGGGGCCAGGCTCAAAAGTCCCAACCCGAAAACCTTGCCCCGGCCGACCCCGTTGATGATCGCCTCGGAGACGGCTTCGACGTCATCGATGACCGCGAGTCCGTCGAAACGCACCGCAGGGTGGCGGATCCGCCGTTTGCCGTCGACGATGTCGCCGGTTTCGGTGGAATGCACACTGTTCAGGGTCAAGCCGTTCGCCTGTGCCTTACGTTCCCACCAGGTCTCTGCTTCCGCGCCCCGAAGTGTTCTGGTGTGTTCCTTGGAGGAAAGCCGTTCACCGTTCTCCCGGAACAGCTCCCGGCGCTGGTTCGTCTTTCCCAACCTCTTGACCGGTGAACCCACCAATCGGTAGCGCACCAGTTGCCCCTTCCTGAGGTGGTCCAGTACCTGACCGATCTCGCGTTGCGCGGTCAGTCGGTAACCTCTTCCGAGTGCGGCGGGGTCGAGGGGAAAACGGCTCTGTACCAGCAGACGTCGCCCTTGGCTGGTCTGTTCGTCACGGAACAACAACCCGGCCTCCTGTCTCGGGCTGTTCAGCACCTTCCCGCCGAGAGCATGGTCGAGGGCCTTCATCAGCATGCGATGGTGGTCCCCCGCGTCGGCCGTGGCGGTCCCCCGGTGAGCGAGGTCGAGGGTGATCTCCGACAGCAGCAGTGTCATCGGGTACGTCCTTCCACCACGTAGGCGAGCAGTTTTTCTCGGTATTCGGGCACACTGCTCGTGCGAAGTTCCGAGGCGACCTTCTCCGGGGTCGCCACCACGTCGCGGGTGGCGAAGACCCTCTCACCACCGAGTGCGGGCGCGGGAACGTCGTTGAGTACGGTGTGTGATCGGTCGTCACCGCCCTGGGCGACGGTGCGTCCCGGATCGCTCTCGTGTACGAAGTCGACCCTCCCTGCGAGGGCGCGTGGAGGCAGGGTCGTGGCCCGAAGAGGTCCAGTCGATCGGCCCACTCCTCGAAGTAGCCACTGACCTCTTCCGGGTCGAAGCGGTTGCTCCGGAGGAGTTCGGCTCGGAGGGCGGCGAAGTCGGCCAGGTCCACACAGCCGTCGAGCCCGGTGATGCGCGCACCGAAGAGGGCGAGCAGCCGCCAGAGCCCTGAGGAGGCCGGCGGGAAGGAGAGCTCTGCGTCGGCGTACTCGTGTGCGTGGAGGAAGAGGTCACGCAGCCCGGTGGTCGTGGGTGGGGAGCCCGAGAGTGGGTGGGCGGTGATCCACGGCTCGGATGCCAGGTCATAAGTGGGCATGGGGGGTCTTTCATGAACGTGTCCGACCATCGCCGTCGTCCGGTCGAACTTGCTGGTGTGGCTTCGCTCCACGCAGGTGGAGGTGTACCGCGTGTTCGTGAGGGTGAGCGATCCCGCCGACACCCGTATTCGTCACGTCTGCTCGTACATCAGCCCCTTCACGGGGTCGAGGTACCAGGTGCGGTGCCCGAGGAACGCTTCCTCCCACTGTCCGGGTTCGGTCAGGGGTTGGCGGACGAGGAGAAGTCTCTTCAGCGGGGACCACTCGTGCCAGGGGGTGGGCACTTCCTTCTCCCTCGTGGTCAGGCCGCGATACCAGCGTCCACCCCGCACCGGGACTGTCATCCGCATCACCGCTTTGGCCTCGGTGCGGCTGAGCGGTCTCTCCCTGCCGGGCTCCGTTCCGGGGAGGGCTTGTGCACGGTGGGGGTCCGCCCACAGGCGTCCTTGCTCGTCCTCGAAGCAGCACACCACACGCACCGAATCGGCTCCGAGTCTGGTGGCGACCTGTTCGTCCGTGAACAGGACACTCGTCATGCCTTCCAGGTCACCTCGGGTTTCCAGGTCCCTGGGGCTGTCCACGGTGACCTTGTCGGCCTCACCACGGTCGGCGAGTTCCTCGGCGATGCGCTCGTATTCGCGTTTGGCGTTGAGCGCGAGTGTCGGGTCGTCGTGCACCTGCTCGACCAGATCCTGCACGTCCTCGGGGACGTCGATGGAGGTGCCGTGTTTTCGGAGAAGGCGGTGGGTGCGTCCAGGCGGGGCGGAGTTGGCGGGGCGTCTAGGACGTGCCGGACGCAGTGGAGGTAGGCGTCACGCTGACGGTCCCATGCGTCTTCGGGGAGCCGGTGGTCGATACGGGGGTCGAGTTGTTCCTCCGGGGATTCGGGGTAGCGCCCGTGGTGGCCACCGAGGAGTTGAGCGACCAGTCGGGTGAGGGGGTCTTCGTCGTCGAGGGGTGGGTAGCCAGTCTCGGGGAGGACCATCGACAACCATTGGCACCCGAGTGTGGCGTGTCCGTGTGAGCTTCCTTC
>DXDP01000211.1 GCA_019115445.1 Candidatus Nocardiopsis merdipullorum | reverse complement strand
TCCAGTTCGGCCAGACACCAGTCGGCCTCGACCTCGGCCGCGCGTAGTTCCTCGACGGCGCGGTCACGCTCGGCCAGGGCCTCGGCCGCGGCCCGCAGCAGTTCGGCCTCCGCACCCAGACGACGTGCTCGTTCCTCGATACCGGCGTCGTCCCCGCGAGCGGAATCCACCAACGCGGTCAGCCGCTCGTACTCTGCCACGACCCCTTCTCGTTCGGTGTCGACCTCGGCCTGTTTGCGTAGCAGTTCACCTTCGGTGGCACGGACGCGCTGGAGGTCGGTGGTGAGCTGATCGAGGGTTCCCTCCAACCGGGAGACCTGTTCGGCGGCGGTACGAGCCTCCGACAACACCGCGGTATGTTCCTCGACCTCCTCGTGAGCGGTGGTGACCGAGCGTCCCTCGGCGCGTTCGGTGGCGGCGGCACGTCGCTCGCCCAGGGCCACCACGGTGCTCTCGGCCTCGGCACGGCGGGTGGCGGCGGCATCGGCCGCGGCCTGTGCCCGACGCTCCTCCTGTGCCGAAACCAACCCCTCGGTGCTGGGCAGGGCGGGGGAGGGGTGCTCGAGGGAACCACAGACGGTGCACGGATCACCGTCGACCAACCCGTCCGCCAACTCCGCAGCCATCTGCGTGATCCGACGTTCACGCAGCTCCAAAGCGTTTTCTCGAGTGTTCTGTGCGGCGTCCACGGCAGCGCTTCGGTGTTCCTCGGCGGTGGAGAGCTCCGTGGACAGCCGTTCACCTTCCCGGGCGGCCTCCCAGCGCTTTCTGGCCACGGCCAGTGCGGCCTCGGCGGCCTCCACCCGGCCCGCCTTTTCACGGACCTCGTGCAGTTCACCCGTCAGGCTTTCCACACGTGCCGGCAACGCGGTGAGTTGTTCGCGTACCCCGGTCAGTTCGTGGGCCAGTTCTTGCAGGTGCTGGTCGAGCCCACTCACGGTATGGCCCAGGGTCCGTCGCCGTTCGGCGTCCGCACGCAGCAGTTCCAGGCGGGCGAGTTCGTCCCGCCGCTCCTGCTCGAGCGCGCGCAGCACCTTTTGCGGGTCGACCTCTTCGGTGAGCTCCGAGACGTCGACCCCTTGCAGTCCTCGGACCAGGGACAACTGCTCGGCCACGGCGACCTCGGCCTTGTCCCGGCGGGTACGGCGGTGATCACGGGCGTTCAAGAACGGCAGAACCACCATGGCACGTTCGGCCGCGGCCAGACGGACGTCGATGTGCCGGCGTTCCTCGGCGAACTCGGACAACTCCTGGTGCCTACGACGAGCAGTGGACAAACGTTCGTGCCGCTCCAGCACCGAACGCCCCCGTTCCCAAGCACGTCGTGCGTGTTCTCGTGCCTCGACGAGGTCGGCGACCACGCGGTCGGCATCACGCGCGGTGGCGGCGGTGACACAGGCCAGTTCCGTGGCCCAGGGCGAAAGGTCCTCGGGCATCCGAGGTGCGGGGGTCCGGGCGACCTCGGAGATACGACCGGCGGTCTCGCGCACGCGCGCCTCGGCCGACTCCACCTCGCGGCGTAGCTGGTTGGCGTGTGTCTTGAACCACTCCTCCACGTCCCGGAACACCCCGGTGTGGAAGATCCGCTCCAACGATTGACGGCGCTCGTCGGATCTGGCACGCAAGAACCGAGCGAAGTCGCCCTGGGGGAGCATCGCCACTTGGCAGAACTGGTCGAGGGTGAGCCCGATGAGGTCACCGATGAACTGTCCGGCCTCGTCCATGCGTGTGGTCACACCCGTCCACGTGCCGTCGACCAGTTCGGTGACCACGACCTTGGTGTTCTCGACCTTGGTACCGGTACCGCGTTTCTTGGGCCGTTCCCACCGGGGGCGACGCTCGATGTGGACACGGCGACCACGGCAGGTGAACTCCAGTGTCACCTCGGGTGCGCGGTCCTGCGGTGCGTGATCGCTCTTGGGGGAGCGGTCGTTGTGCCGGGCACCGGGCACCCGGCCGTACAGAGCGAAACAGACCGCGTCCAGCACGGAGGTCTTGCCCGCTCCGGTGGAACCGTGGATGAGGAAGAGTCCACCCGCGCTGAGGCGGTCGAAGTCGATCCTCTCGGTACCTGCGAAGGGACCGAAGGCCTGCAGAGTGAGGTGGTGCAACCGCATCAGCGTCCTCCTTCCTGGAGCCGGACCTGCTCCACCGCGGTGTCGATGAGTGTGCGTTCCTCCGGGCCGGCGGGGGCGCCTCTGGCCCACTCCACGAAGTCGGCGACCACCGACCGCTCGTCACGCCCGGCCACACGGGCGGTGACGGGACGTTGCTGAAAAGACCCACCCTCGGGGTCGAACTCCAACAGCAGCGCGTGGGGGAAGCGGGTGCGCAGCCTTTCCATGGGACGAGCGGGGCGGCGCGGGTCGGTGAGGGTGATCTGCAACCAGTGGTCGGTGTGGTGTTCCCACTCGGGTTGGGTGAGCAGGTCCTCGATACGCCCGCGGATACGGGCCAGGGGGCGGGGGACAGGGGCCTGGACGAATTCGACACCGGCGAGCCCACCGGCGTCCAGCTCCACC
This sequence comes from Candidatus Nocardiopsis merdipullorum, assembly GCA_019115445.1. Lineage (GTDB taxonomy): Bacteria > Actinomycetota > Actinomycetes > Streptosporangiales > Streptosporangiaceae > Nocardiopsis > Nocardiopsis merdipullorum. Next base: position 1,649 of record DXDP01000211.1, on the reverse strand, counting down.
ACCCAGTACCCCTTGACCTGGTGTTCCTCGGAGAAGGAGTAGGCCAACGGGCTGCCCGAGTATCGCACGGACGGCGACAGGGTCTGTCGACCGTGCAGATGACCGAGCGCGGTGTAGTCCACACCGTCGTAGATCGACAGGGGTACGTGGGAGGCCCCGCCCACGGAGATGTCACGTTCACTGTCGGAGGGTTGTCCGCCGGTGACGAAGGCGTGCGAGAGCACCACCGAGCGGGTGTGGGGACGTTCGGCCAGGTCGGCACGGACCAGCTCCATGGCGTGTCCGATCGCGGCGGGGTGTCCACGCTCGGCCAGTCCCCAGTGGTGGCGGGCGATCTCCGGTTCCAGGTAGGGGATGCTGTAGAAGGCGACCGGGCCGTGATCGTCGTCGACGATCACCGGGGTCCCCACACCGTCCAGGGCACTGCGTAGGTGTACACCGGAGGCGTCGATGAGCTCGGTGGCGAAGGACATCCGGGCCATGGAGTCGTGGTTGCCGCTGATCAGGACGGCCCGGGCCCCGGTGGCACGGATACGGGCCAATACTCGGTCGAACAGGCGAACCGCGTCCACCGGGGGGAGCGCGCGGTCGTAGAGGTCACCGGCCACGACCACCACGTCGATCCGTTCGGCCCGGATGGTGTCGACGAGGTGGTCGAGGACGGTGGTCTGGGCATCGAGCAGGTTCTCCCGGTGGAAGGAACGGCCCAGGTGCCAGTCCGAAGTGTGCAACAGGCGCATGGGGCGGACATTACCGAAGTCGAAGTCGCGCCGCCGGGGGAATGGGGCGGCCTGTGGACAACTTCGCGCCTGGACCCGAATTCCCCCGGTCGGGTCAGTTCTTGCGGGCCAGTGTGAGTCCGTCACCGATGGGCAGCAGGACCTGGTTCACGCGCTCGTCGGACACCAGGAGGCTGTTGAAGTCGCGAATACCCTGTACCGATGCGGAGGTGTTGTCCGGGTCGACCACCCGTCCGTGGGAGAGGGTGTTGTCGGCCAGGAGCAGACCGCCGGGGCGGATCCGGGGGACGAGTTCCTCCCAGTAGTCCACGTAGCCTTCCTTGTCGGCGTCGATGAAGGCGATGTCGAACCGGGGTTCGGCGGGCAGTTCGCGCAGCGACTCCAGGGCCGGGCCGATCCGTAGGGTGATCCGCTCGGCGACCCCGGCGCGCTCCCAGTAACGGCGGGCCACCGAGGTCCACTCCTCGTTGATGTCCAGAGCCAGGAGCGTGCCGTCCTCGGGCAGGCCACGCGCGAAGCAGATCGAGGAGTAACCGGTGAAGGTTCCGATCTCCACGACGTCCCGGGCGCCGTGGATCCGGGTGAGCAGTGTGGTGAAAGCACCTTGTTCGGGGCTGATCTGCATGCCCTTGCGGTCGGGAAAGAGCCTGGCCGTTTCCTCGACCAGGTCACTCAGAACGGGGTCGACCGGATCACTGTGGTCGACGATGTAGGCGTGCAGTTCTGGGGTAATGCTCTCTGAAGATCGAGTCATTGCCATACCTAACTGTGGTGGGGTCGTGGCCGGTGAGGCCACTTGTACGGTGCCTCCGGTCACGACATGGAACCCGGACGAGGCCGATGCGGTCCGCGTCGGCACCCACGTCCGCCGAAGCCGAAATTCTTCGAGCCGGACAGCAAGATGTCACC
>DXDP01000210.1 GCA_019115445.1 Candidatus Nocardiopsis merdipullorum | reverse complement strand
GCTGGGCGCCGGCTCTGAGGGTGGACATTTCGCGGTTCGCGTGCTCGCACGCGGCCGGCCCCAGAGCCTACTTCTTTCTTCCCACGGGCCCGATTCACAGGATATAAATTCTTCCCAGAATATTCCCCTGATATTCGCGATCGGCTGCTCTTCCTTTGTCTCGCTTTCTTTTCGTGTGCGAGAAAATTTAGGTGACTTCGTGATTACAAGAATCAGAGAAAGGTGTTTATGGTGTCGGCTGTTTCGACCTTGTATGTGGTGGGAGATCGGTTCGCCGGGTTTGCGGTGCACACACGGGCGCTGACCCTCAGCTCATTCCTGAAGGGACTGAGGGCGGGGGCCTACGACGACGTCTCCGGCCCGATGCTCCTTCGGGCCGGCCAGGGCATCAGCAAATACGAGTGGGACCACATCCACGATGAGCTCACACGCCGAGGTTTGGAGGGGCGCGTCCTTCCTCAGGACCGTCCGCCGAGACTCGCCAGACGGACGGAGGCGCACAAACATCGCGAGGAGAACGTGTTGATCGCCGACCTCGGTCGTCACGACGATCAGATCTTCCACGCGGCCCTACGTCTGCACCAGAACAACGAGCTGTTGCTGGACCATCAGACCGGTCAGCACGTCCAGGGCATGGTCGTGGTGGAGGCAACACGCCAGATGTTCCTGGCTGTCACAGAGCAGTACTACCTCTCCCAGCGGCCCGAACATCAGTACTACTTCGTCATCAACTCCCTGGCGACAACGTTCGAGAACTTCCTCTTCCCGGTCGACGCGCGCATCCGCTACCTCATCGAATCCGCCGAGCTGTCCGACCCCACACGGTTGGAGTTCACCGCACGCGTGGACATCGAGCAGGGCGGTCGTCGGTCGGCGCGCTGCCAGGTCGCCTTCACAGCCTTTGACAACGTCGTGCTGGAGCAGATCGAGCACCGACGTGCCGAAGGCGCCCTCGAACACATACTTGCGGAAACGTCCGTACGGGACGAGCACACCGGATCCTTGACCACGGTCGTCCGCGACCACTGACACGGGAGGAAAGACAGTGCCGGAGAACCGTATGGGACGAAGTCCCCGCTATGGAGCTTTCTTCGACGTCGACGAGACCCTGGTCTCGGACAAGAGCATGTTCAGCTTCCTCGCTTTCTACCTGCGAGAACGTGGCGAACCACCGTCGGTCTACGACCGTCTCACCGGTGAACTGCATCGGTGGACACGGCAGGGCACTCCCCGCGAGAGTGTGAACCGTGCCTACTACCGCATCTACCGAGGAGAGCCTAAGGACAGGGTCGCCGCGAGCGGCAGACGCTGGTTTGCCGAACGACTCGGGGATCCCAACTTCCTCCACGCTCGCACCGTGGGCGAACTCGATCGCCACCGCGATGCCGGGGCCGACATCGTCCTGCTCTCGGGTTCCTTCTTCGCCTGCCTGGATCCGATAGCCGAAGCGTTCGGGGCGACTGCGGCCCTGGGAAGTGAACCTGTGGTGCGCGGCGGCCTGTTCACCGGTGAGGTCACGCGCACCATGATCGGCCGTGCCAAGGAAGATGCGGCCGTAGAGTTCGCCGCCCTTCGAGGGCTGTCCCTCCCGGACAGCCACGGGTACGGGGACCACATCAGCGACCTTCCACTGCTGGAGACCGTGGGGCACCCTCATGTCGTCGACGGTGACCCGGACCTTCGGATGCACGCGGTCGCGCACGGATGGCCCGTGCTGGAGGTTCGTGCGGCACCACGTCCGTCTGGTGCAGCACCGACCGTGCATGCTCCTTTCCGGCACGGGGACGAGTGCCGCTGTGGTTGCGCGCTCGCGAAATGGTCCACGGGAACCGATATCCGCTCCGCCCCGGAGTCCGCCGGGCGGTCCACACCAACGGGAGTTCGATGATGGTTCGGTCAAGTCGTAGATCCAACACCGGAGCCCGGTCCACAGGTACGGGTTCGGGGCTGCTCTTCCCTCAGAGCCTGGTCCTGGGCGGCATGGCTGCCTGGTTGAGCTTGATCATGTTCAACAATGTCGTCGACAGCGGGACCAACATCGCCCTCATCGGGCAGGTCCTGACGATGGAGGGGCTCATCGCCGACCCGGTTCGCGGTGTCGGACTCGTTGGCCGGGCGCTTCCCGAAGGTCTTGCTGCTCCTGCCCTTTACGCAGTCATCGCCTACCAGGCGCTCAGCGTCGTGCTCTTGTGGACGGCGACCGTGGCGCACGTGCGCCTGTTGTTCGGGCGCGGGGACGGCGCTCGCGCGACCTTTGTGGGAAACATCGCCCTCTGTGCCCTGGCGGGACTGGCCCTGATGTTTCTCCTGGGTGGGCTGTGGTTCGGGTACTGGATCGCGATGCCGGCGGTCCAACAGGTGCACTTCACCCTGCTCATCGTCGCCATCGGTGCGATGGTCCTGGTCAACATGCCCCGCACCACCCCTCTCACCGGAGACACGGCCTGACAAGAGGGTGCGGTCGAACCGCCATCCGGTTCGACCGCACCCAACACCGCTCCCCACAAAGAGCAGGATCCATCCAGAAGAGAGGGCACATGGAACACAACAAGACCCGGGAACTCACGCAGATCGGTGTGATCGGCACTGGCTCATATCTTCCCCTGCGAGAGGTCGGAAACGCCGAAGTGGGTACCCCCGCGGGCGTTGATGACGAGTGGATCGTCCGAAAGACCGGCATTCGGAGCCGCAGATGGGCAGATCCCGGGGAAGCGACATCCGACTTGGCCGTGAAGGCGGGACACGCGGCACTGGAGTGGAGCGGAATCAGCGCGACCGACCTGTCCTTCGTCGTCGTGGCCACCTCCACCCCGGACTCTCCTCAGCCACCCACGGCGACCGCCGTAGCCGAGAGAATCGGTGCCACAACGGACACGGCGGCCTTCGACCTCAACGCGGTGTGCAGCGGTTTCGTTTTTGCCTTGTCGATGACGCAGCGCGCGCTCAGTGCTGCGGGAGGTGGCTACGCCTTGGTGGTCGGGGCGGACGTGTACTCCCGGATACTCGATCCGGCCGACCGTAGGACCGTTGTGCTGTTCGGTGACGGAGCGGGCGCGGCGGTCCTGGGACCGGTGCCCCACGGACAGGGGGTACGTGCAACCAGACTCAGCAGTTCGGGGGCCCACCGCGACCTCATCCGGGTCCCGGCGGGTGGAAGTCGTGTACCGGCCAGCGAGGCGACCCTCGCAAGCGGGGAGCACTACTTCCGGATGGATGGACGCGGCGTGCGCGACTTCGTCGGCGAGCACGTCCCTCCTGCTGTGCGCGCCTTCCTCAAGGAGACCGGTGTGGCGGAGGCCGACGTTACGCACTTGGTCCCGCACCAGGCCAACGGGCACATGATTGAAGACTTCGCGCAGGATCTGGGTCTGGCCACGGCGTTGGTGCACACGACCGTGCACGAGTACGGCAACACAGGAGCCGCTTCCATCCCCATCACCCTGGACACCGCGGTCCGCTCGGGTGACGTGCAGTCCGGTGACACGGTCCTGTTGACCGGATTCGGAGGTGGAATGGCCACTGGGTTCGCACTCATGCGTTGGTGAGCTTTGTGAGATGGAACGGCTTGGCCGTTCCTACTCCTGGGGAGGTGTGTCGTTCCTGTACACGTACTGCCGTCGTGGGGCTCTTGCCTGACCATCGCCGAGTGCTTGTTCGCCGAACCCGGGAGACCGGGCTGCCCCACCGGAGCTGCTGCGCCGTATGGTCGCCGAGGGAAGGCTGGGCCGCAAGAGTGGCCGAAGCTTCCACACCTGGAACGAGGGAGGCAAGCGTTGAGTGAGGAAACAGTCACCGGGCAGGCCCCGCGGACGGCGTGGTTCGAGGAGACCGACGGCCTGGCCACGGTGCGGATCGAGAACCCGGCGCTGACGGTACGGGTCAAGGAGGACCTGCTGGCGGCACTGCGGCGGGCGGCAGAATCCACCACGGCCCGTGCGGTACTGGTGCTGGGCTCCGACAAGGCTTTTTGTGTGGGCCAGGACCTGGCCGAACACGCAGCGGTCCTGGAGGAGTCCCCCGACCGGGCGCTGGTGACGGTGCGTGAGCACTACAACCCCATCGTGCGTGCCTTCGAGGACATCCAGGTACCGGTCGTGATCGGGATCGGAGGCGCTTGCGTGGGGGCCGGGCTGGGGTTCGCCCTGGCCGGTGATGTACGGGTGGCCGCCCGGCGGGCCAAGTTCGGAACGTCCTTCACCGGAATCGGGCTGGCTTCGGATTCAGGACTGGCCCACCGGCTGGTGCAGTCCTTGGGCAGTGCTCGGGCGATGGAGATGATGTTGCTGGGCACGATGATCACCGCGGAGCGTGCTGGGGAACTGGGCCTGGTGACCGAGGTGGTGGACGACGACACCTGGCAGGAACGAGCCCGTGATCTGGCCTCGGTACTGGCCGCAGGTCCCACGAACGCGTTCGTGGCCGCCAAGCGGGAGATCAGGGCCGCCTCCGAAGGCGGACGTGCGCTGACCGAGCTGCTGGAGGAAGAGGCCGACCTCCAGGAACAGCTGGGTGTCACAGCAGACCACATCGGTGCGGTCAGGGCGTTCTTGAACAAGGAGAAGCCGAGCTTCAGCGGGAACTGACCGGAGGGGCGCGCCCCACGTGTGCCCGCTCGGGGGGTCTTGCGCCGAGCGGGCACGACCGGCGATACTAATTACTGACCGAACGGTCGGTTATGAATGGGGAAGAGTGATGCCGACAACGGACCGGAAGGCGCCCCTGGGCGCCGATCGGGATCACCAGGTCGACTTCGACACCAAGGTGGCCGCCAAACAACGCATCGAACCACGCGACTGGATGCCGGAGGGCTACCGCAAGACCCTTGTGCGCCAAATCTCCCAACACGCACACTCCGAGATCATCGGTATGCAACCCGAGGGTGATTGGATCGCTTCGGCACCCAGCCTGCGCCGCAAGGCCATCCTCCTGGCCAAGGTCCAGGACGAAGCCGGACACGGCCTGTACTTGTACGCGGCAGCCGAAACCCTCGGGGTGGACCGTGCCGAACTGACCCACCGCCTGATCGAAGGCCGTCAAAAATACTCCTCGATCTTCAACTACCCCACGTTGAACTACGCCGACGTCGGTGTCATCGGCTGGCTCGTCGACGGTGCCGCGATCTGCAACCAGGTCCCCCTGTGCCGCACCTCCTTCGGCCCCTACGCCCGCGCCATGGTGCGCATCTGCAAGGAGGAGTCCTTCCACCAGCGTCAAGGCTACGAACTGCTCATGCGCATGATGGAAGGCACCGAAGCCCAACGTGCGATGGTCCAGGACGCCGTCGACCGTTGGTGGTGGCCGTCGCTGATGATGTTCGGACCGCCCGACACGGACTCACCCAACACACAGCAGTCCCTGGAATGGGGCATCAAGATCGACACCAACGACGCCCTGCGACAAAAATTCGTCGACATGACCGTGCCTCAGGCCGAACGGCTGGGTGTGGGTCTACCCGATCCCGCACTGGTCTGGAACGACGAACGCGGCTGCCACGACTTCGGTGAACCCGATTGGGACGAGTTCAAACAGGTCATCTCCGGAAACGGCCCCAAGAACGCCGAACGCATCGAGCGTCGGCGCGCCGCACACGAGAAGGGCGCCTGGGTCCGTGAAGCCGCCATTGCCCACGCCGACAAGCACCGCAGCGCACGGGAGGTCACCGTATGAGCGCCGAGGATGCCACTGCTTCCCGGGGCGCCCGCCCCGAATGGCCCCTCTTCGAGGTCTTCGTGCGTGGCAAACGAGGCCTCAACCACGTACACGTGGGCTCCCTGCACGCCCCCGACGAGGAGATGGCTCTGCACAACGCCCGCAACCTCTACACCCGCCGCAACGAGGGTGTGAGTATCTGGGTGGTGCGGGCAGAAGCCATCACCGCATCGAGCCCGGACGAGAAGGACCCCTTCTTCGCACCGAGCGCCGACAAGGTCTATCGCCATCCGACCTTCTACCCCATCCCCGAGGACGTCCCGCACATCTGAAGGGCTGCACGGCGCCCCAACAGGGGCCGCATCCATCGGGACAGACGTGGAACGAGGAACAACCATTGAGCGGAGACAACATCTTCTCCGGGCTCGTCGAGGAACACGAGGGGGACGCCCGGTGGGCGTTCGGTACCGGTTTCACCGAAGCCCTGGCCGGTGTGGACACCACGCTGCCGCAGAACGTGAACGGTCAGGCCCTGTCGACCTACTGCCAGATGCTCGGTGACGACGCCCTTGTGTGCGCACAACGCCTCACCCACTGGGTCACCGACGCACCCGAGCTGGAGGAGGAGATGGCTCTGGCCAACATCGCCCTGGATCTGCTCGGCCAGTCCCGATTGCTGTTGGCCCGCGCCGGTCAGGCCGACGGCACCGGACGAGACGAGGACGACTTCGCCTACTGGCGTGAGGCGGACCGATTCCGCAATGTGTGCTTGGCCGAGGCCCCCCGTGGTGACTTCGCCCGAACGATCATGACGCTGCTGGTGCTCTCCAGTTGGCGGCTGGCGCTGATGGCTCGGCTCCGAAACAGTACCGACCCGGTCCTTGCGGCGATTGCGGACAAGGCCGTCAACGAGTTGTCCTACCACCGCGAGTACGCGATCTCCTGGACGCTGCGCCTGGGTGATGGCACCGCCTACTCCCGGGAACGCATGATCGAGGCGGTCCAGGACGTGTGGCCCTTCACCGGAGAGTTGTTCGCCACACACCCGGTGGAGAGCGAACTGGCAGCACAAGGGGTCGGGGTGGATCCGGCGACCACCCGTGAGGAGATACACGGTGTGCTGACCCAGGTCTTGACCACGGCCACGCTGGAGACACCCCCCGCATTCTCCGACGGTGCAATTTCCGGGCGTGATGGTCGACACACCGATGAGCTCGTCCCACTACTGGCAGAGATGCAGAAAGTGGCCCGAGAACACCCGGAGGCGACATGGTAGCCGTCACCGAGAATCTGGAACGCGCCCGTACTGCGGCCGCTGCGGTGAACGATCCCGAATTGCCCATGCTCACCCTGCACGACCTGGGAATCCTGCGCGGGGTACGCATCGAGGAGGACGGCACCGTCACGGTCCGGATCACCCCCACATACTCGGGGTGCCCCGCCCTGGCCGAGATGCGTGCGGATGTGTACCGGGCCGTGCGCGCAGCCGGGTTCGACCGGGTCGAAGTACGTACCGAACTCTCCCCGGCCTGGACGAGTGACTGGATCACCGAGGAGGGACGGCGCAAACTCACCGAGCACGGCATCTCCCCACCCGGGAGGGCGCCGGCACGTGCCGACGGCCCCGTGCCACTGGTCCTTCTGCCCACTCGTACTGCTCCACGCTGCCCACGGTGTGGGGCGGCCGAGACCGAGGAACTATCCCGCTTCGGGGCCACGTCCTGCAAGTCGTTGCACCGCTGCCGGTCCTGCCTCGAACCGTTCGAGCACGTCAAGGAGATCTGAGCGTGTCCACCCCTGTGAGGAAGGTCCCCGCCGCACGCGGACGGGCCGCATTCCACCGGCTGCGTGTGGCCGACGTCGAGCAGCTGTGTGAGGACGCCGCCGCGGTGACCTTCGACGTGCCCGACGACCTCGCCGAGGTCTACGCATTTGCACCAGGACAGTCACTGACTTTGCGTCGGGTGGTCGACGGCGTGGAGGAGCGGCGCAATTACTCCATCTGTGCCGCGGCCGGTGAGGCCCTTCGTGTTGGTGTACGCCTGATCCCCGGAGGACTGTTCTCCACGTGGTTGGTCCACAAGGTGCGTGCCGGTGACGAGATCGAGGTGGGTGTGCCCACCGGGCGGTTCACCCCCGACCTGGGGCAAGACGCTCGACACGTGTTCTTGAGTGCCGGTTCGGGCATCACCCCGGTGTTGTCGGTGGCTTCGTCGCTGCTTCGGCGTACCGACTCGCGTGTGACACTGATCTACGGCAACCGCCGTAGTGACACGGTGATGTTCGCCGACGAACTGGCCGACCTCAAGGACGCCTTCGGGCCTCGCCTGGAACTGATCCATGTGCTTTCCCGCGAACCCCGTGAGTCGGAACTGTTCACCGGCCGGTTGGACGGTGCCAAACTCGACCAACTGCTGTCCACCGTGGTGGCGGCCGATGGTGTCGATCATTGGTGGCTGTGCGGTCCCCATGGGATGGTGATCGAGGCCCAGGAGGTGCTGGCCGGACACGGTGTGGCCGGAGAGCGCATTCACCAGGAGCTGTTCTTCGTCGAAGGGGCCGAGCCCCCACCCCAGGTCCGGCACGAAGAACCCGCGGTCGAAGGGCCCGCGTGTGAGGTCACCGTCGTTCTGGACGGTCGTACCACCACTTTGAGTCTGCCTCGGAAGGTGCCGGTGTTGGACTCCGTCCAGCGTTACCGACCCGATCTGCCCTTTGCCTGCAAGGGCGGCGTGTGTGGCACCTGCCGGGTCAAGGTGTGCGACGGCCAGGTGCGGATGCGCCGTAATTATGCCCTCACCCCGGCCGAGGTCGAGGCCGGTTACGCGCTGGCCTGCCAGTCGCTGCCGGTGAGCGATGCAGTGACCGTGGACTTCGATTCCTGAGTGTGCTCGTGCCGGCCCGGCCGTTCCTCAGCTGAGGGCAGCACATGGTGACACCGGCCGAACCTCTTGTGCGGTGTGGGTGGTACACCTTCCGCCGGCATCTTTCCATGAGCATGAGCTGGGTTCCCGTTGCCTGCTTCTGGCGTATCGAGGTGTGCAGCGAGCGGTCGAAGCCCCCTGAACATAGCTGTGGCCCGCGTCCCCCAACGCGGGCCACAGCGGGCGCGGCCAGTGAGCACTGAGTGCGGACCGGCCGCTGGGAGGGCGAGTGCAGCGTCTGAAAACGCGTCGGAAACCCCCATTACCGACACGGGCGCGTGCACTCGCGCATGGATTGTGGTGAGCGTCTTCACAAGACCATCTGGGGTGGGTGAGTAGTTGGGTTCGGGGCTTGTCGGTCCTGGGCGCTTCATCTGTGACAACGCTTCGTATGTGTGTGGTGTTCCCGGTGTGCCGGGCGATTTTCAGGTTGTTCGGTAAAAAACAAGTGCGGACTGTGTATGTCTTCTCCAAACTCCTGGCCACACCTTGTTCGAGGGGAAGGCCTTCATGCGCAAGACGCTCACGTTGTGGCGGCCCACCGGGCCCGCGGAACTGGCTCTGGTGAGGGATTCTGGCCGGCGGAAGTGGCCGCCGTGTCTGCCGGAACAACCAATCTTCTATCCGGTTCTCAATGAGGACTACGCAACGCGTATCGCTCGTGAGTGGAATCTACCCCGAGATGGGGAGGGACACGTCACCCGGTTCGGAGTCGATGCCGATTTCGCTTCACGTTATCCCGTGCAGCAGGCCGGGGGAAGTACGATCCGGGAACTGTGGGTTCCGGCTGAGGAGCTGGATGAATTCAATGCCCACCTGTGCGGCCCGATCGAACTGCTGCGTTCCTTCCTGCCCGAGCACCCCGAAGGGATCGTCCCGGGTTGAAGGGGTACCGGTCCGGGACCCGATCGCGCAACGTGTGATGGGTGCCTCAAGTCTGTGGGGTGGATCGGTCGAGTAGATCCGGGTCCACCTCGGCCAGGGCCGTCAGGACCTCGGCAAGAGCGTCGCCCAGTACCACGGGCTCACGGTCGGCGTGGTGTTCCTTGCTGTGGTGGGGTGTTCGGCGGGGATCGAGGGTGGTGGCCATTGGGGGTGCGGGCGTGCGTGAGGCGCGCCCTCCTCCCTTCTCGTGTGCGCACGTACTCGTCGGTGACGCCGGTCTTGGTGACGTGTGGTGACCGGCGGTGCGTCGGTCACCATCAGTGATAGCACGCCCCGGTGACATTTTTCGGATACGGAGAGTGCTTGTGGAGAACCACTGTCCCAACGTGTGCGAGAACAGAATCTGGGCTGTATGTGTTCCCACGCTGTTTTTCTGAGAAGTCACTTTCCTGAAAGGAAAGTGGGGAAGGGTCGAACAGTCGCTCCGGGCGGTGGACGTGTCGATGTCGTCGAGAACCTCGGGGCGTTCATGGAACTGGTGGCCGATGACGACCGCGACGCCG
>DXDP01000209.1 GCA_019115445.1 Candidatus Nocardiopsis merdipullorum | reverse complement strand
CCGACCCAAGGGCGTGGCCATCCCGGCCCGGGGCCTGCTCAACTTCCTCACCGACATGGAAGAACGCTTCCCCCTACACCCCGGGGACCGTTGGGCGGGTGTCACCACCATCGGCTTCGACATCTCCCTGCTGGAGGTCCACCTCCCCCTGATGAGGGGGGCCACCCTTGTCCTGATCGACCGCGACACCGCACGTGACCCCCGCGCCCTGGCCACCCACCTGGACCGGACCCGGGCCACCATCATGCAGGCCACCCCCACCCTGTGGCGTTCCCTGATCGACGAACACCCCGACGCCGTACGTGGGCTGCACGTCCTGGTCGGAGGCGAGGCCCTGCCTCCCGAACTCGCCGACGACCTGACACGCCGTGCCGCTTCGGTCACCAACCTGTACGGGCCCACCGAAACCACCATCTGGTCCACCGTCGCCGCCATACACCCCGGAAGGGACATCACCATCGGCCACCCGATGGCCAACACCGGACTGCGCGTATTGGACTCCTCACTACGGCCGGTACCGACCGGACGCACCGGTGACCTGTACATCACCGGGGAAGGACTGGCCCGCGGCTACGTCGGCCGCGCCGAACTGACCTCCGACCGCTTTGTCGCCGACCCCTTCGGCCCACCCGGAAGCCGCATGTACCGCACCGGGGACCTGGTACGCCGCCGCACCGACGGTGCCCTGGACTACCTCGGCCGCACCGATCACCAGGTCAAGATCCGTGGTTTTCGGATCGAACTCGGTGAGATCGAAAACGCCCTGAACGAGCACCCCGAGATCGGCCAGTGCGTGGTCGTGGCACGGCAGAACACCTCCGGTGACACCGCCCTGATCGGCTACGCCGTCCCCACCCCCGGCCACACCATCGACACCGACACCGTACGAACCGCCCTGGCCGACCGACTGCCGCACTACATGGTCCCGGCGGCCCTGGTGGTGATGGACTCCTTCCCCCTCACCGAGAACCGCAAGATCGACCGCAAGGCCCTTCCCGACCCCGACCTGGGATCCACCACCGGCGACACCGAACCCGGCACCGCCACCGAAGCGGCACTGTGCGACCTGTTCACCGACATCCTGGGGATCCCCCGAGTAGGTGTGGACGACGACTTCTTCTCCCTCGGTGGCCACTCGCTCCTGGCCGCACGCCTGGCCCACGCGATCCGGGAGCGCCTCGACCGTGACGTCGACCTGAGTGACGTCTTCGAAACCGGCACCGTCGCGAACCTGGCCGAACGCCTGGACTCCAGGGGCCCTGCTTCCCCCGGCCACACCGTGGTACTCGAAACGGCCGCGCGTCCGCGCCCGGAGCACCCACCACTGTCCGCCGCCCAGCGCAGGCTCTGGTTCCTCGAACGCCTCCACGGACCCAGCCCGGTGTACAACGTCCCCGTCGCCCTACGACTGCACGGAGCACTCAACCCCCAGGCCCTTGCCCAGGCGCTGCGTGACACCGTGACCCGACACCAGCCTTTGCGCACCGTCCACATCGACCACGGGGACGAAGCCTTCCAGCACGTCCTCGCCGTCGATGAACTGCCCGAACTGTTGGAATCGGCCGACGTGGACGAGGCGGACCTGAACACGGCCATGAAGCAAAGGCTGCACCGGCCCTTCGACATCTCCCGCGACGTTCCCTTGCGCGCCACCCTCTTTCGACTCGGTGCACAAGAACACGTCCTGCTGCTGGTCATCCACCACATCGCCACCGACGAGGGGTCCGAGGAAACACTCCTGCGCGACCTCGACACCGCCTACCAACACCGTGTGTGCGGTACAAAACCCCACTGGCCCGAACACGAACCCGACTACATCGACCACACCCTCCGACAGTGGCAACACCTCGGATCACCCTCCACCCCCGGCAGCACCGCCGCACGGCTGGCACGGGAGTGGCACACCGCCTTGGCCGGGGCACCCGAGGAGATCACCCTGCCCACGGACCGGCCACGCCCTGCCCGGGCCAGTGGCCACGGCGTCGTGGCCCCTTTCCGGATCAGTGCCCGGACCACGACCCTGCTCGGTGCCGTCGCCCGCCGGTACGGGGTCACCGAGTTCATGGTGTTGCACGCCGCCCTGGCCCACCTGCTCCACCGCCTCGGAGCGGGCGAGGACGTGGTGATCGGCACCCCCATCGCCAATAGGGACGCCACCGCACACGACCTCGTGGGCCTGTTCCTCAACCTGATCCCGCTGCGCATGGACGTGTCCGGCCGACCGACCTTCGAGGAACTGCTGCGCCGTGCCCACGCGGCGGACACCGCCGCCTACGCCCGCGCCGACCTGCCCTTCGACCAGATCGTCGAAGCCGTGGCACCCGCACGCGAGGCCGGCAGGCACCCGCTGTTCCAGGTCATGCTCAGCCACCAGCGTGAACCCGGCGGGGCCCGAAACCTCCTGGGAACCGAGGTGGAACCCCAACGGGCCGAGATCGACATCGCCAAGGTGGACCTGGAATTCACCGTCGTGGAACTGCCCGGGGCCGAAGAACTCGTCGGAGAACTGCGCTGTGCCACCGACCTGTTCGACGAACGCACGGCACAACTGATAGCCGAACGCTTCGGTCTGCTGCTGGAGACCGTACTGACCGACCCCACACACCGACCGGCGGATGTCGACCTTCGCACCGAGTCGGAGGTTGCGTTGTTGTCGGAGGTCAATGGGACGGAGGTGGTGGTGGGGCCTGGTTTGTTGGGTCAGGTGCCGGAGGGGTTCGGTGGGTGGTCGGGTCGGCCTGCGTTGGTGGACGCCGATTCGGGTGTGGTGGTGGATCATGCCGGTTTTCGGGGTCGGGTGAACCGGTTGGCGCGGGTGTTGGTCGCTCGGGGTGTGGGTCCTGGGGACGTGGTCGCGGTGGGGGTGCCGCGGTCGGTGGATCTGGTGGTGGCTCTGCAT
>DXDP01000208.1 GCA_019115445.1 Candidatus Nocardiopsis merdipullorum | reverse complement strand
AGGATTTGAACCTGCGACCTTTGGGTTATGAGCCCAACGAGCTACCGAACTGCTCCACCCCGCGTCGTTGATTACCACTTTAGGAGATTTTCCCTCGAGTGGCAAATCGACCTTCCAGCCGAAAGGCCAGTAACAAATACACCGGACAAATCACCGGGCTCGGGTATTACCCCGAGCCCGGGGCTGGTAGCGGGGGCAGGATTTGAACCTGCGACCTTTGGGTTATGAGCCCAACGAGCTACCGAACTGCTCCACCCCGCGTCGGTGTGTCTCCACAGTATCGCGCCGTAAGGCATAACCCAAATCGACCGAGGGAGACTTGTCCCACGTACAACGGCGGGGGCGGGATCATGAATTCCCACCCCCGCCGTACGATCGGACGGGCCACCGCACCCCTCATCGAGGGAACGGACTATTCACCCATCTGCTCCTCGAGATCCTCCAAGGCCTCACGCAGACGTTCGGTGGCCTCCTCGTTCTGCTCCTGGGCTTCCTCCCAGGCCTCGACCGCCTCGTCGATGCTGTCGACAAGCTCCTGGTCGGTGCTCTCCTCGTCACCGTCCGCGGCACCCTCACTGGGTTCCTCGTCACCGGTGTCCTCGTCGGGCTCGGGCAGCGGGTCCTCCCCACCCTCGAAGAGGTTGTTGAGCGCGTCCTGCAGGTTGCTGCCGATCGCGACCTCCTCACCGAAGCCGACCATGACCTGCTGGAGCAACGGGAAGGACGCCGCACCGCCACCGCCGGCCTGCACGTAGAGCGGCTCCACGTAGAGCAGACCACCCGCGAACGGCAGGGTCAGCAGGTTACCTCGCGTCACCTCGGCAGTGGACTGCTCCAGCGGGAGCAGGACCTCACGCACATCGGCATCGGAGTCGAAGGCGTTCTGGACCTGCCCGGGACCGAAGATCACGGTGCTGCGCGGAAGTTCCAAGAGCCGCAGCTGACCGTAGTTCTCGGAGTTGGGGTTGCTGTCCACCGCCATGAAGGCCGCCAGGTTCTCCCGGTTCCTGGGCACCAACGTGGTCGTCAGCGAGAAGCTGGGCTCGTCCGTGCCGGGGAAGTTGATGGTCTGGCGGTACGGCGGCTCCGCTTCCTCGGAGCCACCGGTCGGATCGGTCGGGGCCGTCCAGAAGTCCTGGCCACCGTAGTAGGCGGCCGGGTCCGTGACGTGGTACTCGCGCATGATCTCGCGCTGCACCTTGAACAGGTCGTCCGGGTACCGCAGGTGGTTGACGAGGTCCTCGCTCATCTCCTCCTTCGGGGTGATGATCTCCGGAAAAGCACCCTGCCAAGTCTGCAGGACAGGGTCTTCCTCGTCCCATTCGTAAAGGGTGACCGTGCCGTCGTATGCGTCCACGGTCGCCTTCACCGAGTTACGGATGTAGTTGACCTCGTTGCCACGGAGCGCACCGACCTCTTGCACCGAACCGTCGGTGAAGGTGTCGGTGACCGCCTGGTTGAAATCGACCCGGTTGGCGTACGGGTAGTTGTTCGAGGTGGTGTAGGCGTCGACGATCCACACCAGGCTGCCGTCGACGACCGCCGGGTAGGGGCGGCTGTCCGTGGTCAGGAACGGGGCGACCTTGTTCACCCGGTCCAGCGGGTCACGCTCGTAGATGATCCGGGAGTCCTCGGTGATCGCACTGTTGAGCAGGATGCTCGTCTCCTGGTACTCGATCGCGTACAGGATACGGCGGAAGAAGTTGCTCAGCGAGACGCCACCCTCACCGTCGTAACGGTTGTAGGCCTGCGATCCCTCTTCCTCACCCTCGGTGCCTTCCTCGGCTCCCTCGGCACCTTCCTCCTCGGCCTCGGCGCCCTCCTCGGCCCCTTCGGTGTCCGACTCGTTCGGGGGCAGTGCCTCGTCGGCGTCCGGGGACGCACTGGCCTCGGGGTCGGCCGCGTCCTCCGGGGTCGGTACGTCCCCGGCCTCGTCCTCGGCGTCGAGGGGATAGTCGTACTCCTCCTCGGCCTGGACGATGACGTAGTCGGCGCCCTCACGTCCGTAGTAGATCCGTGGTTCGTACTCGCCGGTGACCTCACTGAGTTCACCCCGCGGCGGGATGTTGTACTCGGTGAAGACCGGGCGGCCCTCGTCGTCGATCAGGTTGCCCGCGGCGGCGACCATTCCGTAACCGTGGGTGTAGATCAGGTGTCGGTTCAGCCAGTTGTTCTGGTCGTCCGGGGGGCCCTCCAGTTCGCGGACGGCGACGATCGTGTCGGTCAGGTTACCTTCACTGTCCTCGTAGCGGTCGACCTCCAACACGTCCGGGAACTGGTAGAAGCCACGGACCTGCTGCATCTGCTGGAACGTCTGGGAGACGACGGAAGGGTCGACAAGGCGCACACTCGGGATGGTGTCGGCCTCGGCCGCAAGTTCCTGGCGGGTCAGCTTGGTGGTCGCGTCGTAGGTCTGTACCTCGGCGTCCGCGATGTCGTACGACTCGCGTGTGCTGTCGATGTTGCGCTGGATGTACGGGCTCTCGTAGCGCTGCTCGTTCGGGTTGACCTGGAAGCGCTGAACGATCTCGGGGTAGGCCACACCGACGAGCACGGCCGACAGCAGCAGCAACCCGAGGCTGGCCATCGGGACCATGATGTTCTTGAAGTAGATGTTGGCGAAGAACAGAATCGCACAGATGACCGAGATGACGGTGAGGATCATCAATGCGGTCTGGACCGCGTTCACATCCGTGTAGGAAGCACCGAAGGTGTAGCCACGGTCGGAAAAGACCAGGCCGTAACGGTCCAACCAGTAGGAGCCCGCACGCAGGAGCACGAACAGGCCCAGGAGCACGGACAGGTGCACCCGTGCGGCGGGGGTGGCGCGCTGTCCGGAGTCGTTCTGCAGGCGTACCCCGCCGTACAGGTAGTGCACGATCACCGCGGCGATGAACGCCAGGATCACGGCCACATACATGTAACCGAGCAGGGCTTGGACGAACGGCAGTGTGAACGCGAAGAAGCCGATGTCCATACCGAACTCGGGGTCGTCGGCCCCGAAGTCCTGTCCGTTCATGAACTGCAGGTAGACCTGCCAGTCACCGCTCGCAGCGGCTCCGGACAACAGGGCCAGGATGCCGACGACGATCCAGAAGAGCAGCTTGCGGTGCGGGTCGATGGATTGCCGGTAGCGATCCAACCCCTGCTGTTCCAGGCTCATCGGTCGAACCACCGGTTTGGCCCGGTAGGCGAAGAAAATGCTGGCGCCGACGATGACGGCCATCATCACCGCCGCGATGGCGAACAGCAGGATCCGTGTCCACAGCTCGGTCAGGAAGACCGAGGTGAAGCCGACGGAGTCGAACCACATGTAGTCGGTGACAAAGTTTGCGGCGAACGCCAATCCCACGACGATGACGACCACGGCCGTCGCGACTGGCGCGAGCAACCTTGATCGGCGAGGCATACGCGCAGGTGGTGCGCCGGGCGATCGGAAGCTCACGCCTCCCCCTCGTTTTGGCTCGGTAAATCCTTGTCGGTGCGCGTTTGGCGCCTTGTCATTGAGAACTTATGCGGTGCCCGCCAGGTTCCCGAAATCACCTCCGAGTGAATGACGAGGCTGCATCATTGCTGTATCGGAGTGACATCCGGCAGCGCTCGAATGCGACCCTACTGGCCGTCGACAGGCACAGCGAGGCCCTCACATCGTCCACCATGGAAGCGTGTCGAACATTCGCGAAGCCGTCATGGACCTCGAACGCCACGTTTCCGAACAGGGATGGGACCAACCTCTGGAACTGTACGCCCTGGTGCCCACCGCCGAGCTGCTGAAGGCCGAACCGGCAGCGGCCCGCCTGTTGGGCATCGACGAACCCTCCGACCCGGGGCAGTTGACCCCGGTTCAACAGGAACAACTGCCCTCGGACATCCCCTTGGAGGAGGCTCTGGGACGCATCATGTGGCCCGAGGGGGTGACAGGGTGCGCGCTCGTGATGGAGCGCCTTACGATGAAGGGCTCCGACGAGACCCTCGCCGTCGGGGAAGAACCGTCCACCGAGGACGAGGAGACCGAGGAGATCCGCATGGTCGCCGGGGTGTTGCGCGATGGCTCGCGGCACTGTGCGATGCGTATGCGAAGCCACGACTCCGATGCAGAGGTGCTCAGTGGGGAAGACCTGATCCCGGCGTTGACCTCTGCGCTGGCCCTGACCCTCGACGTGGACCTGCCCTCGGATGTGCCCACGGACAAGAACACAAAGGACTGAACGGATCGGGGAGGATGCCGCAGGTTCCGGGTGCCCTCCCCCTCATTCACACCGGGGAAGGTCTTGGCCACCGGCCTCGATGGTCTCCAGGGCCTCCACCGCGTCGGTGAGGGTCTCGACACTGACCACTTCCAGTTCGCCGTAGGCAGCGGACTGTGAGACCTGGGAACAACTTTCCGCCGCCACGAAGAAGTACTCCGCCCCGGCACGCTGGGCACTGACCATCTTCTGCGGAATACCGCTGACCCCGCCGACCTCGCCCGCGGAGGTGATGGTCCCCGAACCGGCGACCTGCGCGCCCCCGGTGACGCTCTCCTGGCTGAGCCGGTCCATGATCCCGAGCGCGAACATCAGTCCCGCGCTCGGGCCGCCGATGTCGCCGACGCTGATGTCCACGTCGATGGGGAAGTCGGTGTCGTCGGCGACGAGGACCCCCACCGCGGCGGTGCCCTGGTCACCCTCCTCGCTGGTGACCTCGACCTCGACGGTCTCACCGTCCCGGTCCAGGAGCAGCTCCACCGGGTCACCGGGTTCGCGATTTCCCACCATCTCCACGACCGCCGCGCTGCCGACCTCGCTTTCCTTTCCGCCACCGGTGTCCACCGGTACTTCCTGCCCGTCCACGGACAGGACCACATCACCCGGTTCGACGAGCCCTTCGGCCGGCATGCCTTCGACCGCATCGGCCACGACCGGGACCGCCTCGTAGGTGATGTCGAGTTCGTTGAGCGCTGCGGCGGTGGCGTCGGTCTGGGAGTCGTTCATCTGCAACGTCTGCCGTTCGCTGACCTCTTCGGGGGTGCGGTCGGCGGGAAAGAGCAGTTCCTCCGGCATCACGGCATCGTTGGGGGAAAGCCAGGCGGTGACGACGGTGAAGAGGTTGAGCCTGTGCTCGGGCCCGCCCGAATATTGCACGGTGACCATCGACAGCGTTCCGTCATCGTGCTCGTAGCTTTCGGTGCCCTCGATCGTGATGACCGGCTCGCCCTGGAGGTCACCGACCGTGTTCACGATCGCCCCCGGGGACGCCACCAGGTAGGGCATGGGCAGGAAGAGGCTGCCGATCCCGAGTCCGACGAGCAGGAGGAGGGCGACAACAAGTGTCATGGCGCGACGAAGCATGCTGCACACCTTATTGTGGCCGGCCACCCGAACGCGCGCCTTCGGTGACCACGATTCACCCGAGGTGGGATCAGGGGTGGGGATTCAGGGGGCGCCGACCCATTCGTTCTCGCCGTCGTCGAAGATCTGTCGTTTCCAGATGGGCACTTCGGCCTTGAGATCGTCGATGAGTCGACGGCAGGCCTCGAACGCTTCTTGTCGGTGCTCGGCCGCGGCGGCCACCACGACGGCGATGTCACCGATCTCGAGATCACCGACCCGATGGACGGCGGCCATCTTCACCACGGGGCGCCCGGTGCGGGAGGTGTCACTCAGGATCTTCTCCATGACGCCACGCAGTTGCGACTCGACCGTGGGGTGCGCCGAATAGCCCAGCTGGGACACGCTCCGGCCGTGGTCGTGATCGCGTACGGTCCCGACGAACACGGCGGTGCCGCCCACGCGGGGGTCGTTCACCGCGGTGAAGACCTCGTCCACGGACAAAGGAGAGTCGCGTACGGCTGCAAGTGTGATCTCTTCCACGACCTGACCGTATCAACCACCAGCTCACAAGCCCCGTTCAGCCACCCTTGCGTTTACGTAGATGGCGGATGGCCGCAGCGGTTCCGATCGCTGCCGCGGCGGCACCCGCCGCACCGGCGGCGGTGATGGTGACCTCCTTGCGACCCACGTTCCGGCCGACGATGGCCTTGCCGCTACGGGAATCCAACAAGGCGAGCAGGGCTTCCTCGTTGCTGTGACTCGGTTTCCACCCGGCGTCCCGCAGGGCCGCGCAGTCCACCACGCACGGGTAGACCAGGAAGGTGAGTTCTCCCTCGGCAGCCGGGGTGATTCGTGCCTTGTGGAGGCGGCGTACGGCGCCGAAGGCCAGATTGGCCGGGACCTCGAAGTGCTTCATGTCGGCCAGTTCCTCGACCTCGTTCTGGGTGAGGGAGCCCTCACTGCCCACGGCCACCACACCGTCGGGACCACGGACGTCGTTCAGGGAACAAAAGGCCAGGGCATCGACCAGATCGTCCACGTGGCAGAACTGCCAGTGCTGTTGGTGTCCCTTGACGGTCAGCAGGCGAGGTGCGGAGAAGTGGCGGTTGATCAGGGTGTCCAGTTCCGGGCCGACCAGAGGCGCCGGACGTACCACGGTGACGTCGAGGCCCGGATGTGCGCGTCGGGCCCGCTCGACCAGCGCTTCGATCTCGGCGAAATCACCCATGAGGCCGTCACTGTTGTCGAGGACCGAAGGGGCGTTCTCGGGGATCGGAACCGGGTTGTCGAGGGTGGCGCCGTAGACCATGGTGCTGGTGATCAAGATGACTCGGGGGATTCCCGTGGCCGCGGCGGCGGTCAGCACGGTCTGGGCGGCACGGATGTTGTGGCGACGGCGGTCGGCCGCCCGGGTCTTCGGAGAGCGGTCGTCGGCCGTGTGCACCAAGACGTCCACGCCCTCCAGGCGAGTGATCAGCCCTGGGTCGCACACGTCCGCGATACGCCAGGTGACACCACGCAGGTCGGCGAACTCTTTGTCGATGGCGACGATTTCTCGTGGTCTTGTGGAACCTTCCGGTTCGGCCAACCGTTGCACGAGGAGCCGGCCCACTCCGGAGGCGGCACCAGTGACCGCAACGACCGTGCCCGTCCCACCGTGTGGGCTGTGCTCTGGGCGAACCTGGCTGTTATCGGTATTCACTCCGGGCAACTCCCAGCTAACGTGACAGTGGAGACCACACCTAATCCTGCCTGAGGTCTGATTGTGAGTGACCTGCCATTCGGTTTCAGCATGCCGAACGATCCCGATGACGAGTCCGGGCGCCGATCCGGCGACTCCGGCTCGGGTGCCGGCAGCGGCGGCCCGGGCGGGAGCAATCCCGAAATGCCGGAGGGCTTCCCGTTCGGCGACCCGCAACAGATGGCCAACATGCTGCGTCAGTTCGCAGACATGATGTCGTCCCAACCCACACCCGGTTCGAGCGAGGGTGGACAACCCAGCAGTTCCGGCATCAACTGGG
>DXDP01000207.1 GCA_019115445.1 Candidatus Nocardiopsis merdipullorum | reverse complement strand
TGATGACGATCGCGGTGCTGGCACTGACACCCAAGCGCCGCACCTGGTACACCGACCTGGGTGCCTACACCCTCTTCGTGTACCTGGGTCACTCCGTGGTGTTGATCCTGCTCAAGGCCTCCCCCTGGTACGACGCCCTGGAGGGCACCGGCCCGATCGGGTTGGGTCTGACCCTTGTTCTGGCCCTGACGTTGATCTTCCTGCTGTACACGCCGTGGGCCCGCAAGAGCATGCGGTGGCTCGTCGAACCCAACCTCACCTGGCTCCTGCGTCAGGACACCCAGGGCGGTCAAGGCAGCAGGACCGACCCCGCACGTACCTGAGAGCCCGTTCCCCCGAAGCAGGGGGCGAACACACGCCCATGAGGTCGAAGGACGACACGCCCCACGGAAAAGGTCCCCTTTTCCGTGGGGCGTGTCCTTGTGTGGTCCCTCGTGTCCGAACCCGCCCGGTCAGCTCCCTTCCCCGGAGCTCCCCGAAGCAGCGGCCAACTCCCGACGCCGCACCTCGAACCGGCGGGTCTCCTTCCACAGACGCAGAACCAGGACGGCCTCGAAGAAGGCCAGCGCCACCACGGAGAAAAGACCCACCGGGACGATGAGACTGTTCCACCCGCTGACCAAGCTCACGAGCACGCTGACCGGCGCGACCACGCACAGGAACATCTCGAACTCGATCCCACTGAACAGATGCGGGCGCACACGGTGACGCAGAAGGTGGTCACGCACCCGCGAGTAGAACCCGCTCGGAGCGGAAGCCCCCTCGGCCCGGATCGGCTCGGGGACACCCATGTCGTCGTCCTCGGGATCGTCCACCACCGGGGCACTCTCGCCCCGGGGCCGCTCGGCCTCCCCACCGGCTTCGACCAGGATCTGGTGCATCGCCCGGCGGGTCTTGGCCACCTGGGAGCCGTTGAGGTAGCGCAACAGGTCGAAGAAGACCACGGTCGGCGCGAGGAGGAGATAAGCCACGTGCCCGGTGACGGCCCACTGGCCGACGAGGAGCGCCATCACGCACCCGAAGAATCTGATGCGGTCGAGAACGAAGTCGACCCATCCACCGAAGACGGAACCGGTACCCTTGAGCCGGGCGATCTTACCGTCCATGCAGTCCAGCACGAAACTGAGGTGGAAGAGCAAGGCGCCCAGCAACAACCATGCCCAGCCGACCTCGACAAAAGGCGGCACCGCAAAACACACCGCGGACAACAGGCCCAGTACACCCGCCCCCAGCGTCAACTGATTCGGGGTGATGTCGGTTCGGTTGGCGGTCCAAACGACCAGGCGCCCGGCCAGGGGGTCCACCAGGAAGACGGTCCACCAGGCATCTTTGGCCTTGTAGGTTTCTTCCTTGACCTGCGCAAGAGTGAAACGCGACATAGTGAAGGCTCTCCAGCAACGCCCGATCCTTCTGCGTCTCACGACCCGTGATGTTCGATCCCCACGGGCGAGCAGGGCTCAGGGCTGTGTGGGCGGGAACCGAGTCATCATGCCAGACACAAGGTCGACCGACCTAATCGCCGACGGCATACTTGGAAGGTAAGAGGGGGATCAACAGGCGGCCGCGCACAACAGCAGCGGATGGTCCACCCCCTTCGGTCGCGACCGAGGTGAGGAATTGCGTTTTCTCCATGACCAGGTCCCCCAGCAGGACCTGACCTACAGCGACGTGTTCATGGTCCCGAGCCGTAGTTCGGTCAACTCCCGGCTCAGCGTGGATCTGTCCTCCCCCGACGGGACGGGCACCACGATTCCACTGGTCGTTTCGAACATGACCTCCGTGGCCGGCCGACGGATGGCCGAGACCGTCGCCAGACGCGGCGGGCTCACCGTCATACCCCAGGACATCCCGATCGATGTGGTCGCCGACGTCGTCGCGTGGACCAAGCAGCGCCATCCGATCCATGACACCGCGATCACGCTGAACCCGACCAGCACGGTCGGTGAGGCCATCAACCTGCTGCCCAAACGTGCACACAACGCCGTGATCGTCATCGACGAGACCCGTCGTCCCGTCGGTGTGGTCACCGACGCAGATTGTGCGGGGGTGGACCGTTTCGCGCAGCTGCGTGATGTGATGTCGACCGAGCTGCTGACCATCCCGGCCGGAACCGAACCGCAGGAGGCCTTCGAGATCCTGCACGACTTCCGCCACCGTCTGGCCCCGGTCGTGGACGAAGGTGGCGCGCTCGTGGGTGTGTTCACCCGTACCGGGGCCCTGCGTTCCACCCTGTACAGCCCGGCGCTGGACCCCGACGGCCGGCTTCGTGTGGCCGCCGCCGTGGGCATCAACGGCGATGTGGCGGGTAGGGCCACGGAGCTGCTCGAGGCAGGGGTGGACACCCTGATCGTCGACACCGCGCACGGCCACCAGGAGAAGATGATCTCCGCGGTCGGCAAGGTGCGGGCTCTGTCCCCACAGGTACCGATCGTGGCGGGCAACATCGTCACCGCCCAGGGAACTCGCGACCTGATCGAGGCCGGCGCCGACATCGTCAAGGTCGGGGTCGGCCCGGGGGCGATGTGCACGACCCGCATGATGACGGCCGTGGGGCGCCCACAGTTCTCCGCGGTGCTGGAATGTGCGGCGACCGCGCGCGAACTCGGCAAACACGTGTGGGCGGACGGCGGTGTACGCCATCCGCGCGATGTCGCCCTGGCGCTGGCC
>DXDP01000206.1 GCA_019115445.1 Candidatus Nocardiopsis merdipullorum | reverse complement strand
CTGCACCACCTGTCCACTCAAGTGTGACAGTGAGCGCAGGGACGATCTGGCTGAGTGGCTGCGCGACCCGTCACTGGCGCCCTGAGCTCTGCGTTGTGGTCGGTCGAGATCGCGACCTGTTGTTCCGGGCCGGGCACGTCGACTCGGGAAACCCCTGTTGTCGATGCGCTCTCACGCACCGTGAACATGGCCAGCGACATACAGCCGGCTCCCAGCAGAAGCAGGAGCAGCAGCGCGCCGAACCCGAGTCCGAAAACCTTGCCCCAAGAAGTGGGGACGGCCCCCTGTGGCCCATAACCACCGGGTGGAGGAAGGTCGTCACTGTCGTGCCGTGCCCGGCTGTGAGCATCCCTTCCGGCCACGATCGACCCTCCGGGGCGACTTCCCACCCCGGCGCCGGGCAGGTCGCTCTCCCCGTATCCCGGGGCGTAACCGGCCTTTTCATAACCTGCCTGTTCCGGGCCGCTCGGTCCCTCCGACAGCTGTCGTTCGACCGATTCGGGGGATGACCCCGTGGGGTGCTGGTCCGCGGCCGTACCCGGGGCTCGAGGCGCAGGGCCACCGTGGCCGTGCGACGGATCTCCCGGAGGTTGCGGCCCGTCCTCGACCGGATCCCCCACATCACCAGGACGCCATTCCTCCGGAGGGTGGTGGTTGACCGGGGCCCGGTCGCGCTCCGGCCGTTGGTCCGATGCTTTCTCGCGATCTTGCTGGGTCACCGTGCACACCCCTCAGTCCAGTGGCCACTGCCCACGGGCAACCCGGCGGGTGCCTCCCTTCGCACGGTAATCGCACCACCGGCCCTCCCAGGAGAGGTGGAAGAGCGTTTCCTCAAAAAGAACGGACATTTTCCCGGGCGTTACGGGTCCGAACAACTCCCTTGGAAGATCACTTCCTCCGCGTTCGGGGCGGTTACAGTCAGAAGATGGACAGCACTTGGGCGGTCGGTCGCCCGCACCCTGCGCTGCGGGGGATGGTCCAGCCCTACATCGGATACGTGACCTCGACCAAGGCACCGGAGTTCCACCTGGGGCTGCCGTCACCGTATGTGACGTTCGTCCTCACCTTGGACACACCGCTGACCCTTCTGGGCAACGAGGATGTTCGGGATGTTCGGGCCGGTGTGGGCGGACTACAACTGGAGCCCGTGGTCATCGATCAACGTGTGTTGCAGCGCGGCGTGCACGTTTGCGTCGACCCGCTCGCCGTGCACTCCTTGTTCGGCCTGCCCGCCGCCGAACTGTTCGGCACCACTGTCGACCTCGACCTGCTGCCACCGGCTTGGACGGGCGAACTCGTCGAACGCGCCGCCTGTGCCACGACCTGGAGCGAGGTGTTCGGTCTGCTCGACCGTGCACTTCTTGCCGAGGCCACCTTGTGTCCCCCCGTTCCGGAGGTGGGTCGGGCATGGCAGTTGTTGCGGGCCACGGCCGGTCGCATCACGGTGCAAGAACTGGCTCACCGGGTGGGGTGGAGCCGAAGACATCTGGGCGAGCGTTTTCGGTCCGCATTCGGCCTGACCACGAAGCAGGCCGCGCGGCTCGTCCGCTTCGACCGCAGCGTGACGGCGCTACGCCACGGAGCACGTGACCTGGCGTCGACGGCCGCTTTTTGTGGATACGCCGACCAGCCGCACCTGACCCGGGAGTGGCAGGCGTTGGCAGGCAGCACTCCGGTGGAATGGATCCACGACGAGCTCCCATTTCTTCAATCCTTCGAGGACACACCCTGGAAGACTCCAAGACATGAGCAAAGAAGATGAAGCACGTAATACGTCGGCGCCCGGTGTGTGGCCGGGCCTGGGCTATCAGGACGCACGGGCAGGACTGCGTTTCCTGACAGAAGTTCTGGGCTTCACCGAATCCTTGACGGTCGACGGGGACCAGGGGCGCATCGAACACGCCGAACTCCTCTGGCCGGAAGGCGGCGGTGTGATGTTCGGCAGTCTCGGCCCGAAGGACACACCCGGCACGGCCGGCATCTACGTCGTCACCGCCGACCCCGACTCCGTGCACGAGCGCGCGGTCGAGGCCGGCGCGACCGTCCGACACGCCCCGTACGACACCGACTACGGGTCCCGCAACGTCACCCTCCTCGATCCGGAGGGCAATTCCTGGACCTTTGGCACCTATGCGGGGGCGGCTGCGAGGAGCGGCACCGATCCGCGTACGTGACACCCCGGTCCTCGGCCGTGGGCTTCAGCGTCCGGCCAGGAGGGAAGCATCACCGGGGACCGGCTCTGCCGGGTCGTTGCCGATCGCCACGATCTTGTTGTCGCGGTCCACGTGAACGATGTTCTGTTTGTGCCGGGCGCGTTCGGCCTCGTCGACCTGCACGTACCCGATGATGATCACCAGATCACCGGGGCTGACCAAACGCGCGGCCGCACCGTTGATACCGATGACCCCACTGCCACGTTCACCGACCAGTGCATAGGTCACGAGGCGGTTGCCGTTGTCGATGTCGACGATGTGTACCTGTTCGCCGTCGACGATGTCGGCGGCCTCCATCAGATCTGCGTCGATGGTGACCGAACCGACGTAGTGCAGGTCGGCCTGTGTGACGGTGGCGCGGTGGATCTTGCCGTTCATGAGGGTGCGCAGCACTGGTCGAAGCCTCTTTCGGTGTTGTGCGGAGTCCCAGGCCCCCTCGGGGGTCCCGTGCGTATCCCATGATGGCCTCCCACAGGGAGCGGTTCGTCCATCGGGGTCCGCAATGCACCCAACACGGTGGAAGATCACCCTGTTCCCGAAGGGCCCTGCGCCTCCTCAGTTGAAGGAAGAGTAGGCAACCACTCCGCGCAACACCAGGTCGGCGGCTCGGCGAGCGGTTCTGCGCACCTGCGAGTCACCCGCGGCAGCACTGATCTGACCGAGCATGTCGACCAGCATCTTGGTGGTGCGCACGAAGTCACCGGCGGTCATGTCGGACTGACGCAGGATCGAATCGAGGCGGTCACCACGCGCCCAACGGTGCGCGGTCCACACAAAACCGAGGTCGGGTTCACGCAGGAACGAGACACGGTGGCGGCTCTCCACCTCGTGGAGCTCGCTCCACAGGAGCATCATCTCCTCCAGAGCATTCTCCACAGGACCGGCCGGCAACCGGGGGTAGGCGTCGTCACCCCGGCGTGCCTCGTAGACCAAGGACGCGGCACAGGCCGCCAACTCCTCCGGGTCCAGCTCCTCCCACAGACCCCTGCGCAAACACTCGGCGACGAGCAGGTCCAACTCGGAGTAGACCTTGGCCAACCGGGCGCCGTCCTCGGAGACGGTGTCACCGTCGAGGTACTCCAGGTCCTCCAGGACCCCACACACCCGATCGAAGGTACGTGCGATGACGTGGGAACGCCCCTCCACCCTGCGCCGTAGCACTTCGGTGTCCTTCTGCAGACGGAAGTAGCGCTCGGCCCAGCGAGCATGGTCCTCCCGCTCGTTGCAGCCATGGCTGGGATGGGCCTTCATCTTCGCGCGCAGACGGGCGATCTCGGGATCTTGGTGGCCACCACGTCCGGAGCTGCCCCGCTCGACGGTCGGCGCATCTCCCCGCTCCTTGAGTTTGTTACGCAGGGTGGAGGCCAGATCTTGGCGGGAGCGCGGTGACTTGGGCGAGAAGGACTTGGGGATGCGGATGCGTTGGGAGGCCTGCACCGGGATGGTGAAGTCACTGGAGTTGACCCGCTTGACCTGCTTGTCGACGGTCAACACCAAGGGGGCGGGCAGATCGTTGCGCAGCCCCGGGTCGAGCACCACGGCGTGCCCGGAAAAGCGCCCGGAGGGAATGTGGATGACATCCCCCCGACGCAGCTTCTCCAAGCTCTCCAAGGCCTCCTCCCGGCGCAGCGCCGAACGGTTCTTGGCCAGTGCGGACTCACGGTCGCTCAGGGCCCGGCGCAGGGCCGCGTACTCCATGAAGTCACCCAGATGGCATTCGGCTGCCTTTGCATACCCCTCCAGGGCCTCTTCCTGCTTGCGTAGCTGCTTGACCAGGCCGACCACGGCCCTGTCCGCCTGGAACTGGGCGAAGGACTCCTCCAGCATGTTCCGACTGCGTCGACGCCCGACCTGGTCGACGAGGTTCACGGCCATGTTGTAGGAAGGCTGGAAACTGGAATTGAGTGGATAGGTTCGCGTACTTGCCAATCCGGCCACGGCCTCGGGGTCGATACCGGCCTGCCAGACCACCACGGCGTGACCTTCCACGTCGATACCGCGCCGCCCGGCCCTGCCGGTGAGCTGGGTGTACTCACCGGGGGTGAGGGGCGCATGGGTCTCGCCGTTCCACTTGTCGAGCCTTTCGATGACCACCGTGCGGGCGGGCATGTTGATCCCCAACGCCAAGGTTTCCGTGGCAAAGACCGCGCGGATGAGCCCACGGGAGAACAGGTACTCGACGATCTCCTTGAAGGTCGGCAGCATCCCTGCGTGGTGGGCCGAAATACCCGCCTCCAGGGCGTGCAGCCACTGGTCGAAGCCCAGGGCGGCCAGGTCGGCCGCCGGGATGTCGGCACAGCGTGTCTCGGCGTACTCACGAATCCGTGCCGCCTCTTCCGGTGTGGTGAGCACCAACCCGGAGGCCACGCACTCGCGGACGGCTTCGTCACACCCCGCACGGCTGAACACGAAGGTGATCGCCGGCAGCAGGGCCTCCTGGTCCAGCTCGTCGACGATCATGGGTCTGGACGGGGGGGTGAATCGCGTCCGGGGGCGCATGCTGCCGCCTCGTGCCCGGTTCTGCGGGTGACGTCTCCGGTGGGCCAGCTGGGTGGTGCGTGCATCTTCCTCGGCCATGCGGATCAGCCGGGGATTGATGCGCAGCACCTCTTCTCCGACCCGGATCTCGCGGGGTCTTCCCCCGCCATGGCGTCGGCGTTCACGTTTACGTTTTCTGGAACGGCCGCCGTTTTCGAAGGGTTCCTTCTCGTCGGGTCCCTCGATGTCGACGAACAGATCGTGAATACGCCTGCCCACCATGACGTGTTGCCACAATGGCACCGGGCGGGTCTCGTCGACGATGACGGCGGTGTCACCGCGTACCTGCTGCAACCATTCGCCGAACTCCTCCGCGTTGCTGACCGTGGCCGAAAGGGCGACCATACGCACCGACTCGGGCAGGTGGATGATCACCTCCTCCCAGACCGCACCGCGGAATCGGTCGGCGAGGTAGTGCACCTCGTCCATCACCACGTAGGCCAGCCCGGACAGGGTCGAAGAACCCGCGTAGAGCATGTTGCGCAGCACTTCGGTGGTCATCACGACCACCGGGGCCTCACCGTTGACGCTGTTGTCCCCGGTCAACAGGCCGACCTTTTCGGCGCCATAGCGTTTGACCAGATCGTTGAACTTCTGGTTGGACAGCGCCTTGATGGGTGTGGTGTAGAAGCACTTGGTCCCCTCGTCCAGGGCTTGGTGCACGGCGAACTCGCCGACCACGGTCTTTCCGGACCCGGTGGGAGCGGCCACCAGCACACCGTGGCCCTCCTCCAGTGCCTTGCATGCCCTGATCTGGAAAGGGTCGAACTCGAACCCGTAGAGACCTTGGAAGGCTTCGATGGCGGCACTGGAGGCCTTTTGGCGCCGACGGAAGGCGGCATACCGCTCAGCGTGACTACTCATCGACTTCAGCTTATGAGGTCAAGTCCAACATCTCGACCACCTTGGGGGCGACCTCACAGACCAAAGGTGGGGCGCTCATGCGCTCACCGTCGGCATAGGCCACCCCGGCCTTGCCCCGAATGGTGACGGTGGCGCCTCGTTCGACCACGACCTCGGGCAGACCGATGTGACTACCCATGTAGGCCCGCGGGAACATGCGCAAGAAGCGGCCGAGCGGACCCTGCTCGACGAAGACCACGTCCAGGAGCCCGTCCTCGGGGTCGGCATCGGGACAGATGTGGATCCCTCCTCCGTATGCGCAGGTGTTGCCCACCGCCACCAGCATCCCGGGTTTGTCGATGCGGCGCCCGTCCACCTCGATCTCGAAGTCGATGGGTTGGAAGGCACGCAGTTCGGACAGGAGCCCGACCAGATAACCGGCGCGGCCGAGCTTGAAGCGGAAGGTGTTCACACGCTCGTTGACCCGAGCATCGAAGCCGCAGGCCAGCACGCTCAGAAAGTAGCGTTGGGTTCCGTCGGCCAACCGCAGACGGACGGCATCGGCCGCACGGGTACGGCCCGCCAGGAGGGCTTCGGCCACGGCTCGGACCGATCCGCGTGGACTCCCGAAAGCACGGGCGATGTCGTTGCCGGTTCCGGTGGGGACCACCCCGAGCGGTACACCGGTGTCCACCACCCCTTGGAGGGCCTGGTGCACAAGTCCGTCCCCACCCACCGCCACAAGGGCGTCGGGACCGTCGGAGGCCGCCAGACGGGCCATGCGACGACTGTCGGCCGCCGACTTGCCTGTGTAGACGTGTACCCGGGCGCCGGCCTCACGGAGCGCCTCTTTCAGGCGCACAGCGGTCACCGCAGCTCGACGGCGACCGGAGGCAGGGTTGACCAGGAGTGCGATGTGAGAGGTCATCTGGCGATCCTTGCTCTATCCGGACAGGGGAAGGAAAGCGATTGTTCGGCGACCAGTGCACCCTCGTACCCGAGTGTGCACGAGCGCTCAGGTTTCCTTCGGCGAGCCCTGACCCTGTTCGGCGCGTCGGCGGCGATGGTACTCGGCCATGGCCTCGGGGGTGTTGAGGGGGGAGGGGACCCAGGTCGCCTCGACGTCGGCCTCACCACGCTGGATGCGACGCTCCTCCTCGGTCAGGTACTCCTCGGGGATGTCGAACTCCCCGTCGCGGGCACCCAGGACGAACGCCTCCCACTCGGCGGGGGTGAAGAACAGGGTGCCCTTCTCCGGGGACTTGCCGTCACGTACCGCGCGGAACCCGTCGTCGAACTCGGCGACCTCGACGATCGCTTCGGAGTCCTCCTTGGACAGGGAGGAGCGCAACCAGACCGCGTGGGTGGTGTCATGCCATTTCTCGTTGCCCATGGCCTCGGGGGGCAGTTCCCGTCCGGTCTTGGCCCGCTCACTCATCGGTTGTCTCTCCGCCTCTACTGCGCGCTTGGACACAGGATCATTTCGACGGGCCCACGAGGTCGACGGCGACGGGCCCCACCCCGAACCCTAGAGCATCACGCCTGCGTCAGTTTCAAGAACTCCTGTTGTCGCGGCGATCGGCCTCTTCGAGGTCCTCCAGCGGGGAGGGGGACTCGTCCAGTTCCGACGGGGTGTCGTCGAGTTCGGAGATCTCGTCGTCACCCAGTTCGGCGGTGGGGTCGTGGCGTCTGCGTCGACGGTCGTTGAGGAAGCAGAAGAGTTCGGCCAGTTCGAACAGCACCACGAGCGGGATGGCCAGGGCGAGCATGGAGATCGGCTCCGCCGGGGTGATGATGGCGGCGATCAGGAACGAACAGAAGATGATCACGCGCCGCCACTTGGCGATGGCCGCGTGCGTGAGGATCCCGGCGATGTTGAGCAGGACCACCAGCAGCGGCATCACGAAACCGAGACCGAACATGCCCATCATGATGAGCATGTAGTTGAGGTACTCACCGATGGTCAGGTAGGGGTCGGCCTCCTCCGGCAGGAAGCCGAAGAGCATCTGCAGGGCCAGTGAGGTGACGGTGTAGGCCAACGCGGCGCCCGCCACGAACAGGATCCCTGCCGTGGGGGCAAACGCATAGGCATACTTCTTCTCCCGCCCGTGCAGTGCGGGGGCGACGAAGGCCCACAGCTGGTACAGCCACAGCGGCGCAGTGACCAGGGCGCCGACGAAAAGCCAGATCTTGAAGGCGACGAAGAAAGCGTCGAAGGGGCCGGTGACGATGAGGGAGCAGCCTCCGCCGGCAACCACTTGGGAGGCGGGCAGCGAGCAATAGGGCTCGGTGAGGAAGTCCCACACCTGGTCGTAGAACACAAAACCGACCACACTGCCCAGCGCAAGGGCGATCGCCGCCTTGGTCAAGCGGCTGCGCAGCTCACGCAGGTGGTCCATGAGGGGCATCCGGGCCTCCGGGTTTTCCCGGGATCGGGACCTCATTGCGCCGTCACTCTCTTCTCTCGAACCCTGGGGGGAGGCCGGGCAGCCCCTACGGCGCGGCGCTCACGGCGCCGCGCCCGTACCTCGACAAGACTCTTTCACACGGCGTCGGGTGTGCAGCTTCACCCGACGCGGTTTCTTCCGGGGCGGCTCGATGTGCGGGATCAGTTGCCGTGGGTGTGGTGGGTGGATTCACCGGCCTCGTTGACGATGCGCTGACCGGGGGGCAGCTGCGGGTAGCTCTGCTGCTGGGACTCGGCAGGGCCGGACGAGGGCTGCTGGGCGGACTGTGTCTGCTGGGAGGACTGTGTCTGTTGGGTGCGGGTGCTCTCGTCCTTGGTCTCGTCGTCCTCGTCCACCAGGCCCTTGCTCTCGGCCTTGAGGATACGGGCGCTACGCCCCAGGGAGCGGGCCAGGTCGGGGAGCTTCTTGGCCCCGAACAGCAACAGGGCAAGAATCACCAGAATGGCGATGGTAGGTCCGTTGAACGGTCCCATGGTTCTACCTCTCTGTGGGGCGCCAAGCGCCTTCGATGGTACGCGCGTTCGGTCGCGGGTCCATCACGTACCCGCTCCACCTTCCGGTGATGCCTCGTGCGTCTTTGTACCGAGCGCTCGGTACCCTTCCGACAAGAGCGCCACCGTCGCCGACAGCCTCCGGGCCGCGCGACGGGTCCGCGCTGCCAAGGATGTCACCGCGACGGCACCGGCGATAAACACACCGAAAAGGACAGCGAGGACAATCACGCCTTTCAGTTTATCCCGTTGTCGAAGGTCTACACCTTCCCCCTTCCGCCGCACAGATCGAACTCACTTCGGCAACACAGTGGTATCGACCGACGCGTCCGGGTTTTCCGCGGTCCGGTAATGCGCAAGAGCCCGACGGGCCTCGGCACGCACCTCCTCGGCCAGTTCACGAGGGGCCACAAGATGCCCCTCCGGACCCAGCCTCAGCATCAGACGGGCCACCCACGCCGGTGCGGGGGTGCGCAGGACCGCCCGTACCCGGCCTCCGGACAGCTCGGTCACGCTCTCGCACACGTAGTCCTCGGTCACCCAACGCGCGGCGGGTTCCAGTTCGATCGTGACCTGGGTGTCACGCTCGGACCGCTGCAGCACACCTTCGGACAGATCACGCCGGAAAACCCCCTCCGGCACTTCGGCGGCATAGGGCAGGACCGACATCTCCAGGACCCGATCCAGGCGGAACAGGCGGACGTCCCGACGCAGCCGGCAGTAACCCTCCACGAACGTGTAGCCGTCCTGTACCACCACCCCCATCGGATCGACGTCGCGTTCGGTGACCTTGTCCAAGTAACCCGACAAATGCCGCAGATGTAGACGACGTCCGCTCTCCAAGGCCTCGGCACAGATCAGACGGTTGCGGTTGAGCCGTTCGTCGTCCTCCACCCGCACCTGCACCGAGTCGGCGAGCGAGCCCACTGCGTCTCCGGCCGCCCTCCTCAGCTTCTGTCCCACTCGTGTGAGCACACCGCTCTCCAGGCCCTCTGTCTCGGGCAACGCCTCCAACAGCGACAGTCCCACAACCAGACTGGCAGCCTCGTCGGCGGTCAGACGCAAGGGTTGGGCCAGGGTCTCGGCGTTGCCGATGATGATCTCGCCCGTCTCCTTGGCCGCATCCAGATCCACCTCGATGAGGTCACCCGGGGTGTACCCGGGCAGGCCACACATCCACAGCAGGCTCAGGTCGGACACGACCTGCTTCTCCGACAGCCCGAAGTGGCGGGCCACCTCCGAGACCCGAACATCCTGCCCCAGGGCGTAGGGCACGAGCATGAGCAAACGGCGTAGCCGGTCGGCCGAGCGGGGCCCACGTCCTGAGGCGTGTGCGTCCTCCTCCACCGGCTCGGGGGGTGGCTCACTGCTCACTTCACGATCGGCGATCGCGGCCAGGTGCCGGTCCATCGCCTCCCGGGCTGTGTCGGGTTCGAGCACGGCCGCACGGGAGCCGAACGGGGCGACCTGGCGTACCAGGTCGGGGGTGTCGAAGTAGGGGTAGGTGAGGACATCCCACCCCCCGCCCCTGCCGTCCCGCTCCCCGGCGACCACGCGCAGAGCACG
Organism: Candidatus Nocardiopsis merdipullorum; assembly: GCA_019115445.1. Classification (GTDB taxonomy): domain Bacteria; phylum Actinomycetota; class Actinomycetes; order Streptosporangiales; family Streptosporangiaceae; genus Nocardiopsis; species Nocardiopsis merdipullorum. The sequence continues at coordinate 3,258 of DXDP01000206.1, read as the reverse complement.
GTGGCGCAACCCATGAGCGGCATCGGTGCGGACCCGAAGACTCGCGGTGCGTTCGGGTTCGGTCCGGTGAGCGGCCGCCACCGAACGCAGGTCCACACCCTCGGGCACGACCACCTCGGGGACGTCCTGCAGTACGCGCACCTGTCCACGGATCCGACTCAGCCGAAAGACTCTGCGCGCACCACGGACCCGGTCGTGACCCACCACGTACCAGTGTCCACGCAGATTGACGATCCCCCAAGGCTCCACCTCACGCCTCTCCGACACCGCCTGAGCAGGTTTGCGGTAGTCGAAGAGGACCGGACGTCGGTCACGTACCGCCTGCCAGATCGGGCCGAAGGACGGTTCGTCCGTGCGCATCGCCGGGGTCAGGCCCGGGGCCGCCTCGGGGTCCACCGGCACCCCCGCCGCCTGCAGCTTGAACAAGGCGTTGGCTGCGGCCTCTCCCAGAGCGGCGTGCCGCCAGGCCCGGGCGGCCAGGCCCAGCACCAGCGCCTCGTCCGGCAACAGCTCGATCTCGGCCAGCCCGTAGTCACCACGGACGATGCGGTAACCCTCCTCACCACTGAGGGCATCACCGGTGCCGACCCGGACCGGGATACCGCTGTCCCGCAGTTCTCGCTTGTCCCGCTCGAACATGCGCTTGAAGGCCTGTTCGGTCTCGACCTCGGCATAACCCTGGACCGTTTTGCGAATCTCCTGGGCGGTCAGGTGTCGGCGCGTGGACAACAGGCAGATGACCAGGTTCAGCTGCCGTTCGGTCTTCCTGCGCGACATCTTTCGTACCTTCTTCCGGCTATGTCCGTGGTGTCCTGACCAACTGCGGGAAACGCCGGCGCGTCGCCCCGCTCGCGGTTCAGCAACGACGGTACCGTGCCGCACATGATCCGGTGGCGCCGTGGCCGAGTCCGTCAGATCCTTCCGTCCTGGCCGGGGGCCGTACTGTGCACGGTCGTGGTCGAACCTCCCGGAGGGGACCCCGAAAAGCAGGCAAGCACCTTTCCCGTATGTCGTGCCCTGGCCTATCCCGATCTTGTCGGTACGCCCGAGGTCGGTGACACGGTCCTGCTCAACACCGGTGCCCTGGACCTGGGCCTGGGTACCGGTGGATATGCGCTGGTGGTGGCTCTGCCCGAGCGATTGCCCGCCGACCGTACAGAACCCGGACATCTGGTCAAGGCCCGCTACACCCCTGCGCAGGTCACCGTCCATGGTGTCGACGAACAAGGCTCGGAGCACCACAAGACGCTGCGGGAGGCCACCGGGGTCGACGGTATGCCCGTGGTGATCGCCGACCTGCACTCTGCGCTGCCGGCCGTGGTCGCCGGGATACGGGCCGAACGCCCTCGGTGCCGGATCGCCCACGTGATGCTGGACGGGGGTGCGCTGCCCGCGGCGTTCTCACAGCTGCTGTGGGTGCTACGGAAGGACGGTCTGCTCCAGGGGTGTGTGACCACCGGGCATTCCTTCGGTGGTGACCTGGAGGCCGTGACCGTGCATTCGGGTCTTCTGGCCGCCCGGCACGTGCTGCGCGCGGACGTGACCGTGGTCTGTCAGGGCCCGGGCAATCTGGGTACCGGGACCCCCTGGGGGTTTTCCGGGGTCGCCTGCGGTGAAGCGGTCAACGCCGCGGCGGCCCTGGACGGACGTGCGGTGGCTGCACTGCGTGTGAGTGAGGCCGACGGGCGACAGCGGCACCGAGGCATCTCCCATCACAGTTTGACCGCCTACGGTCGGGTCGCGTTGGCTCGTGCCGTGGTGGCCGTTCCGCGCCTGCCCGGACGGTTCGGAGAGCGTGTACGTTCCCAGGCGCGGGAGTTGGGTGCGCGTCACAGTCTCGTCGAGGTCTCCGTGGACGGTTTGGAGGAGGAGATCCGCACCCTTCCGGTGGAGGTTTCCACCATGGGCCGGGGACTGGAACAGGACCGGGCGGCCTTCCTCAGTGCCGCCGTGGCCGGTCGACACGCCGCCCGGATGCTCTGAGCCCTGTTCGGTCTCTGCTGCCCCTGGACGGGCCAGGACCGTGCGGGGTGTCAAAAATGCGGTTCAGGCGCGCAAGAGGGCATCGGGGTTATCGGCCTGGCCCGGTACGTGTGCGTGGCGTGTGGTGGCGACCATGTGCGGGGAGGGCTCGTCGAAGAATTCGCCCGGTCGAAACATGGCCAACGAGGTCGGATCGGCGCGCACCCCCTCGTCCACGCGCACGACGTCCGGTACGAACACCCGACCGTCACCGCAGGTCACACCCCAGGTGCGGCCGGGGCCTGCGGAGACGATCTCCCCCGGTGCACCGCCGGTGGTATCGGTCAGTTCTCCCGAGCACAGGGTGATGCGGGCACCGCCGAACATCGCAAAAGCACCCGGGTAGGGATCGGCCAGTGCACGCACCATCCGGTCCACGTCCGTCCCCGAGGCCGTCAGGTCCAGGCGCCCGTCGCTGGGCCGTCGCTGGGGCCACACCGAGACGTGTCCGCTCTGGGGACTGCGAGGTGCGGTGCCGGCCAGAAGGTCGTCGATGTGCCGTACGAGCAGTTCGCTCTGCAGGTGGGAGATGCGTTCGTACAGGCCGGTGGCGGTGACGTCGTCAGGAAGATCGAACCAGATCTGATCGACGACGTCGCCCGCACCGGCCTCGGCCGCAAGGTGATGGAGGGTGACGGCGCTGGCGCTCATCCCCCTGAGGATCGTCCAGGGAATGGGTGCATGCCCGCGTCCCACCGGCAAAGGGGTGGGGTGCAGCCCGACCCCGCCCAGGGACAGATCGGCCAAGACCTGTTCGTGGACCTGTTGGGACCATCCGGCGACCACCATCAGATCGATGGCGTGCGTGGTCAGGGACTGACGCACTTCCGCGGAGTTGATGTCACAGGCGCGTACGTGCGACAGATCGTGGGCACGGGCCAGATCCTCGAAGTGGTTGAAACCGGAACTGTCGGCGTATTCGGCCGTGTAGGAGATCACCAGGGCGGGGGGACGACCCCGTGCGCACAGTTCTTCCAGGGCAGGAACACCCAATCGGATACCGGACACGTAGCAGTACCGTCGCTGCATAGACCCCCCTCGACTGTCACCAAAACTGTACGTACAGTGACCTTCTTGGGCCGGGACGAACACGCCCGGGCGCCCTTGCGGCCATCGCAGGGGCGCCCGGTACGGGAGAACGAGGGATGATCAGCCCTCGTCGTCTTCTTCCTCTTCCTCGGAGGCTTCTTCGTCAGGGGCCTCTTCGGCCTCGGGGTCGGCCTCTTCCCCACCTTC
>DXDP01000205.1 GCA_019115445.1 Candidatus Nocardiopsis merdipullorum | reverse complement strand
GGAATTCGGACCCCTGGAGTTCCCCCGCCTGTGGTTGGCACTGCTGGCGATCCGCCTCAACCTCGGCGCCACGGGCACCGAGATCGAGAGCGCCGGTCCCGAAGAAGAACGTGAGCAGATGCTGCAGATCGTGCGTCATGTCGGCTCACGCAACCGTTACAGTCTCGGTTGGCTCGGCGAACTACTGGGATTGGCAGGCAAATCCATACCCCCGGGGGAGATCTTCGGTGTGGCCGAGTCCTCCTTCGACGCACTCAGCTACCTTCTGTCGTTCCTCGGCGATGCGGTGAACACCGTCGACGAGGTCTTCCAATGGTTCGGCGGGAAGGAACTGGACACCGTCGACTCCCTTGTCGCCTTACGCCACCAGGCACGGGACCCCGAACTGAACAACCCGTCGGTGGGGCGTACCAACAGCGCCCTGGTCGCGGAGTTCCTGTGCAAGGCCCTCCTGGCCGACATGCGCGTGCTCACCAAGCATCAACGCTCCCGCCCCACCCCCACGCTGTTCCTCGACAACGCCCACAAGGGGGCCGGTCCCGAACTTCTCGCCGAACTCACCCGCATCGCCGAAGCCGACGAGGTCGAACACCTGACCGTGGTCGCCGCGAGCTCCGCAGGTCCCTCGGGCGTGGTCATCCGACTCCCCGCCCCGGAGGAAGGACCGGGTAGAGGACACAACTGGGACGGACTGAAACTGGAACCCTTCACCCGAGGTGAGATCGACACCCTCCTCACCACGGAACTCGGGGGCAACCACCACGCGAGCGAGATCGCCGACCATCTGTGGGAATACACGCTGGGACACCCCGGAGCCACCGTCAGACTGGTCGAGGCCTGGGCCGGGGTCGCAGGAAGCGGGTTCGGCGACGCCCTCGAGCACCGACCGGGCCCCGCCGACGACGGGCGAAGCGGTGGCCGCAGGACCGATGACCTCATGTTGGAAGAGGCGCTCGGTGAACGCTTCGACCTGCTCGCCGGGGACCTACGGGACGCGCTCATCAGCTGCTCGGCCGCTCAGGAGGTCGACGCGGGCCTGTGGCTGTACCGGAACCAGCAAGACCCCGAGCACGAGGTCGGCGAGACCGTCCTTCTGCAATACCCGCTCTGGGAAGAACACGGAGTCACCGTGTTACGGCGCCTCCTTCAGCGCAGGCTGGCCGACCGGAGGCCCGAGGCCCCCTACCCCGACTGGTCACGGGTTCACGGCATGCTCTCCCACTACTACCGCGAAGAGCGGCCCGACGACATCGCCGAGGCCTACCACATGTTGTGCGAAGGCCACCTGTACCGGGTCGCCGAACACCTGGAGCGGTGGCTGAAGGACCACTCCATCGATGGTGAGCAGTGGGTGCACCGACTGCGCCGGGTGGCCCACGCGCCACTGCGGAAACAGCTGAAGGAACCCTACTTCGACGCGCTCCTGGACGCCATGGGCGAACAGCTCGCCGGTATCGACCCAGCCCCCACGACGAGGAACTGCTTGAAACTCGTGGCCGCTCGGCGCTTCCTCAACGATCCCGACGTGTTCCGGACGACCGAGCTGCACGCCACCTGCCAACAGACACTCACCGAGCTGGCTGCGGAGTTCGTCGGCGAGGGGCAGAGCCGGCTCCTCGGTGAAGCAGGTCACCACGCGAACCTGTGGGGCCTGTACTGGTAACGGCGCGCACCGCAAGAGGAGACGACCCATGACCGACCAAAGCGCAGACATCCCCGCCGCGGCGCCCCCTCCGGGGTGGGGAGAGAAAGAACCCGAGAAAAAACACACCAAGTTACGCAGACGGTTCGGACTGGGCCTTGCGGTGTTTTTCGCACTGGTCCTGATCGTCGGTGCGATCCACCTGTGGGAGGAGCTTCCCTGCGGCGGTTACGACAACGGGGTGCATTCGATCGGCGGCCAGTGTGTGGGGATCACCGACGCGGACCACATCTTCCACGAGTCCTACACCGAGGTGCAGAACCTCATCGCCGAGGAGAACGAGCGTGTGGCCGGTGGACACGTCGTCACCGTCGCCTTCCTGGGCACGTTCACGTTCGGTGAGGTGAGTCCGATGGACCCGGTCCGGATGCAACGTTCCCTGGAAGGGGCCTACACCGCCCAGATGCGGGCCAACCACACGCACCACCTCAGTGATCCCACACCACAGATCCGGCTGGTCCTGGCCAACGTCGGCGGTCAGCAGGAACAGTGGGAAAAGGTCGTGGACGACCTCCTACCGATGACGGAGGACCCGGAGGCACCCCTGGTCGCGGTCACCGGCATGGGCGTCAGCATCGAGTCCACCCGGCAGATCGCCGAACGCCTCAGCACGGCGAACGTGCCCATGGTCTCCTCCGCCGTGACCGCTGACGGACTCGAGCACCGGGAGATCCCCGGTTTGTTGCGAGCAGCCCCCAGCAACACCCAGTACGTGCGAGCCCTGCGTGCCTACATGGACGGCCTGGAGGAGAAACCCCGCGCGACGCTCGTCTACGACCACAACGATCCCGACCTGTTCGTCACCACACTGCGTCGGGCCTACGAAGAGCACCTCAGCGGGTTCACCACCGGGCACCCCCAGGAGTACGTCGGCACCACGCTGGGGGATTCCCCGGAGCCAGGTCTGTTCAGCAGCGTGACCCTCAACGTGTGCGCCTCGAACAACGACACCATCCTCTTCGCCGGACGGTCCCCCGACCTGAACGAATTCCTGGCTTCCTTGGCCGAGCGGGGATGCAAGGAAAGACACCTGCGGATCCTGTTCGCCGTCACGGGGCTGAGCATCCTGGACAACAGTGAAGTGATGAGTCACCTCCGGAAGGGCAACATGAGTCTGGTGTACGCCTCGGCGACCGACCCGCGCTGGCGTACCTCTGCGGGAGAGGACAACGTTCCCGAGCACTACATGGCCTTTGCCACTGCCTTCCACACCCACGTGGGAAACGGTGACGAGGGCGCACTGAAAAACGGGTACGCACTGGTCAACCACGATGCGGTCGCGGTGGCCACGGAAGCGATACGCATCTCCAACGAAAGAGAGCAGGAGGGGTTGCCCACCGCCGAGGAGGTCCACACCCAGCTGATGTTGCTCAACAGTGCCCACGCCGTGCCCGCCGGTGGTGGGGTCCTCAGTTACAGCGACAATCTCGCCGGAGAGGCGGTGGGGCGTTACGTACCCATCGTCGAGCTGCCCATGGAGGAGGACGCACCCCTTCCGGATCCGTACGTGATCAGCGACTGAGCCGCCTCGGTTCGGTGGCCCGCGAGCGCCTCAGTCGACCGGGGCACCCGGACCGAGCGGGATGCCCAGGGCGTACCAACCGAGGAAGAACAGCGTCCAGACGATGAGGATCGCCACGGTGAAGGGCAGAGTCAGCGACACCAGCGTGCCGATACCGCTGTCCTTGCGGTAGCGCTGTATGAAGCCCAGGACCAGCACGAAGTACGGGCTCATCGGGGTGACGATGTTGGTGGAGGCGTCGGCGATGCGGTACATGGCCTGCGTGGTCTCCGGATTGACACCGAGGATCATCAGCATCGGCACGAACACCGGGGCGATGAGCGTCCACTGGGCCGAGCCGCTGGTGATGAGCAGGTTCAGTGATGTGGACAGCAGAACGAACCCGATGAACAGAACTGATGTCGGGACACTGAGCGACTCGAGCCACTCGGCGCTGTGAATGGACAGGACCTCCGCCATCCCGGTCCACGAGAAGTAGGCCAGGAACTGGGCCGCTGCGAAGAACATCACCAGTACCGGGGCGAGGTCCCTGACGCCCTTGGCCATGTACGTCGGGATGTCGGCGGGTTTGGTCACAGTGCCCGCCGTGACGCCGTAGGCCACACCGACAGCCAGGAAGGCCAGGGCCAGGACCACGGCGATACCGGAGATGAGCGGGGACTCCATGACCGTTCCGTCCTCACCCCGGAACCAGGAACCCTCCGGAACCAGGGCAATGGTGAACAGGGCCGCAAAGACCAGCAGGGTCAGGCCCGCGGCCCGTACCCCGCGGCGCTCCTCGGGGCGCAAGGTGAACTCGCCCAGACCCTCGCCCTCGGCATCGACGTTGTCCAGCCCCTCTGTGCGCTTACGCAGCACCAGTTCGGTCACCAGAGTGATGAGGAACGCCAGCAGAATCGCACTGACCGCGTTGAAGAAGTAGTTGGACAGGGGCGTGACGACGACGTCCTCGTCCATGATGTGGGCGGCATCGGTGGTGATGCCCGCCAGCAGGGCGTCCGTGGGGGCGACCACCAAAGTGGCGTTCCACCCGGCAGAGACGGACGCGAAGGCCACCACGATGCCCAGTGTGGGGCTGCGGCCCACGGCCTGGAACACGACGGCGGCCATCGGGATCAGCACGACGTAGGCGGCATCGCTGGCGACACTTCCACAAATACCCACCAGGGCCACGGTGAAGGTCATGTACTTGGCCGGGACCCGGGTCACGCCTCCCCGCAGGAGGGCGTTGATCAGACCGGTCTGCTCGGCCACGACGACACCGAGCATCATCACCACGATGAGTCCCAGCGGGGGGAAATTCACGTAGTTGTCGACGGCATCACCGAAGATCACGGCGATGCCGTCGGGGGACAACAGGCTCTGGACATCGACGCGTGAGCCGTCCGTGGGGGAGATGGCGTACGCCCCCAACCAGTGGAAGAGCGCACTCAACAGGATCACGATCCCGGCCAGCCCGGTGAAGAGCCAGAAGGGGTGGGGGAGCTTGTTGCCGACACGTTCGATCCCTCGAAGGGTGGTCAGGATCGCAGAGATCGCCCGGCCGGGGGATTTTTCAGTGGTCGTGGACATGACCGTCCTCCTCGCACCGTGGCGCGGCTCGGGGGTGGTGAGCTGCACCGATGATGTTCAACCTGATGGGTCGTCCCCATTGTGGGGTGGTGCAAGGAGTGAACGGGCTCGTGTGTCGTGCGTCGCCGTCAGGAGTGTCTCAAGTCACCTTTTTGTGTCGGCTCTGCGAGCCTCGAAGTTCGGACCGCTCCTTGCGTGCAGCACGATGCCGACGGACACCGAGACGTTGAGGGATTCGGTGGAGCTGATCATCGGGATCGAGACAGAGGCGGAGGATGCTTCCTCGAACATCTCCGACGCCCCTCCTTTTTCGCCGCCGAAGAGCAGGGCCAGACGTTCGGGGTTGTCCCCCAGGGACTTCAGGGGAACCTCGCCGTCGGAGTCGAGTGCCACGAGCGGGATCCCCTCCTTGCGGACGAAGGAGATGGCTTCTTCCCTGTCGGCGAGGACCACGGGCAGCGAGAACACGTATCCCCGGCTGGAACGGAGCAGACGCCGGTCGGCGATGGTGGTCAGATCACTGTCGACCAGGACGATCCCGGAGGCTCCCAGAGCGAGCGCGGAACGTGTGATGGCGCCGATGTTGCCAACGATCCGCACCCCGTCGAGGACGACGATGTCCCCACCTCGATCGACGAGGTCGTCGAACCTCGCGGGCCGGGGTACGCGCGCGATCCCGAAGTTCTTGGGTTTGCGTTCACCCTTGAAGACCTGGTTGACGATCGAGGTGGCGAAGAGACGAACCGGGATGTTCCGTTCCCGGCACAGTTCCAGCAGTTGGGGGGAGGGGGGCTGGGTCTCGATGCCGTAGATCTCGGAGAACTCCACACCCGCACGAATGCACTGGATGAGTGGTTCGGGGTCCTCGATCAGTGTGGTCTTGATGTTGGCCCTGGAGCTCTTGGTGACATCGATGATCCTCTGCACCGCGGGGTCAGAGGCGCTTTCGATGATTTCCAGGTTGTTCATCGGTTTGTTGGGCGTGGAAACCCGGCCCTTCAGGGCCGAGAGGAAACGCCCTGCTCCTTACCTGTGGTGTAGGCATAGCCGTCGGCTCGCTGGAGCAAACGGACGTGCCGGTGGTTGATGCCCTGGACAGTGCCGTGGGCAGTGGTGATGTTGAAACTCCCCGAAGCACGCACCGCGACCCGCCCGGTGTGCGTACCCGCTTTCTTCCCCTTGGGGACCACGGCCCGGACCAGGTCTCCGGTGGCAAAAGAGAAGAAGTGTTTGGTGCGGGGCAGCCGCAACCTCGGGAACCCGTGCTTGTCAGCTCGGGTACGGGCATAGGAGCCGCGCCCCGTACAACCAGCCACCAAGATCTTTTCGACGGTTTCGGTGATGGCCTCGACCTTGCCCACCACCAAAGCGTCCAGGGTGTGGGACTTGGGAAGCTGGTTACGGGTGCGATTCCACTTGGTACGCCCACCACTGCCCACGTGCGTGGGCAGACGCCGGTCCAGGGACCGCCACAGCGCCCACCGGGTCGACTGCGCCGCGGCCGCGTCCCGTAGCGGGGCCTTGACCTGGGCCAAGACCCTGGCCAGGACACGCCTACTGGTGACGAACCCCTCGACGGGCGTGTTGCCCTTGGCCTGGTTACAAGGGATGCAGGCCAGGACCAGGTTGGAGATCCGGTCCGAGCCACCTCGAGAGCGCGGGTGGACGTGGTCGATGTTGAGCGGGGTGTTGGTGGCCCCGCAGTAGACGCAGGTGTGGCCGAACTTGGCCAGCAGATACTCACGCACCTCGAACCCGACCAGGGTGCCCTGCTGGTACTCAACCCCCGCCAACGGCCGTCCGGCGGACAGGGTGTGGGTGTCGAAGGCGACCCGCTCCAGGTGCACCGCCCGCACCGGTGCCCACCGGCTGAGCCGGTCCACCCATCCGACAGTCGTGTCCACCCGGTGACGCAGCGACGGGGCCAGACACCCCTTCGGGCGGGTGCGGTTGAGGAAACGAGGGGCTCGGTAGCGCAGGTTCGCGCTACGACGCCGACGCCGGTACCCGGCGCGCCGGCCCATCTTCTTACCGATGGCCGCGCCCCGGTGGTCGAGTTGGAGGGCGTACCGGGCCCGGCGTTGGCCTGCCTGGGTGGTGAACACGGCGATGCCGGTGTGCTTGGATCCTGGGTCGATGCCGACCTCGACCCCGTCGATCTGGGAGTCGGCCACGGTGCGGTCTTTGAGCCGAATCGTGAACGGGGTGTGCCGCGCGATGACTGCGCGTCCTTTGGTCAGGAGCTTGCGGGCTCTGGCGGGCGGGCAGGGCTGCAACGGGACGTGGTGTTTGTCGAGCACAAACACATATGCCTGGGACTCTTTGGTGTGCACCTCACGGTGCTGCTCCCCGGCCCTTGAGGGCTCGGGGGTGACGCCACCGGCACCAGATGAGGTGCTGGTGGTCTCCCCTCGACCATGTTCCACACCGGGTACCACCTGGTGGTGGTGTCCGTGCCCCGTTTCGTTCCCGATCCGGGGGGTGTCTGCCGGCACGGATTCCAGAGCAGGCCGCTGAGGAAGCACGGCTTGGTGGGTCTGTTGTCCTGTGCGGAACGTAGCCATCAAGGTCACCTCCGTCGTGGTGATGGCTGGGTCTGGTAAAGGCGGCTATCAACCGGGTGGGTTGAAAGCCCGGCCCTTCAGGGCCGGGATCCCTTTACAAATCCATTCTCGTCTATGGACGTGCCGTGCCAGGTGTTCCTCGGGACGGAACTTGGGATGGGGACCAGTCTGCCACGACCGTCGTACGGGGCGGCTGATCGTGTCACCCGCAGGCAAGGGTTTCCGTACGGTGCCGGCCCTTGACCGGTCAGGGTCGTGGATCAGCGATGCAACTCGGACAACAGTTCGGCCAGTGCCTGCCCTGCTCCCCGGGTGGCACCGGTCGCCTCACGCACGACCCACCCGCGCATCCGCGCCAGTTTCGCGATGTGCGTGCATGTCGGGTCGGTGAGCAGGTAGCCGCAGGGAGCATCGGGCCAGTCGGGGACGGTCTGCAACCGC
>DXDP01000204.1 GCA_019115445.1 Candidatus Nocardiopsis merdipullorum | reverse complement strand
AAGTCGCTGATCAGTGTGGGTCATTTCCCGATCGGCCTCCCCGCACAGCACGCCCTGACGGCCTCACGATACGTTGGGGTGAGCAGTGCCCGCACCTGCTTTTTCGGTGTTCGAGTCTTCCGGAAGACACCAGATGGGCCCGCGGATTCTGGCACAGTGTGGGACACGAAGAAACTGGGCTGCCGGGGCGGGGGACCCCGAAGCCGTTCGGACACCGCGGGCCGAGCTTGTCGGTACACAGCGGACGACGGGCAGCCGACATACCTCTTCGGGGAGCGAACATGATCGACCACGAGCGCGAGGACACCCGGCAAGATTCCGGAGAACAGCGCGGAAGTGACACCGGATCCCACCTGGGAGGGTTGCTCGACGGGTTGCCCGAGAGCGGCCGCGGGGCACACGCACAGGCACGGGTGTCCGAGGAGGACACACAGGACAACCCGTTCCGACCGGCTTCGGACGAAGCACCTCGACGGGTCGAACCCAACGTCATCTCTTTCCACGAACGCACCTCCCAGGCGCCGCCCGCACCACCCCCTCAGACCTCTCGATCCTCCAAGACTCCGATGACGCCTTCGGAGGGGGAGCAACTCGCACCCAACGGTGCCGAGCCGACCTCGAAGCGGACACCCGAGCAGTCGAAGGGCCGGCAGTCGCAGGATCAACGGAAGGATCGGCGGGCCAGGGCACTTTCCGACCACGCCTACGACGAGGCAGACCGCCGGGCGGTCTACCGGGCCATCCGTGAACGCCGGGACGTACGCGTGGGCTTTCGCCCCGACCCGGTCGCACACGAGGTGCTCATCCGACTGCTGGAAGCCGCCCACCAGGCGCCCAGCGTCGGACACGCCCAACCGTGGGACTTCCTCGTCATCGACGACATCGAATCACGTGAACGGATCCACGAGCTGGCACGAGCGGAGCAGGAAGGCTACGCTCACGCGCTTCCCAGCACGCGAGCCCGCGCCTTCTCCGGGCTCAAGGTCGACGCGATCCTCGACGCACCACTCAACATCGCCGTCACCGTCGACCCGACCCGCGGCGGCCACCAGGTCCTGGGGCGCCACGCAAAACCCATGAGCGCCTCCTACGCAGCCGCGCTGGCCGTGGAGAACCTCTGGGTGGCAGCCCGAGCCGAAGGCCTCGGGGTCGGATGGGTGTCCTTCCTGGAGGAGCGTGACGTCGCCCAGGCCCTGGAACTTCCCTCCCACCTCGAAGTGGTCGCCTACCTGTGTGTCGGCCACGTCGATGAGTTTCCCACCGAGCCCGAACTCAGCCTCGGCGGCTGGGCCAAGGGACGCCCTTTGTCCTGGGCGGTCCACCGCGATCGCTACGGCCTTCGTGGCCTGCCCGGGCAGGAGCCGACGAGCCTGCTGGAGGAGACCATCACCGGCATCGGAGCGCTGAACCCCCGCGCTGTGAAAGAGGCCAGGGAGCGTCAGAGTCGAATGACCAAGCCTCCCGGTTCCCTGGGAGAGCTCGAAGAGGTTTCCGTGCAGTTGGCCGGGCTCGCCGGTGAGTGCCCTCCGCCGCTTCCCGAACCCGCCGCCGTGGTGATCTTCGCCGGTGACCACGGTGTCCACGCCCAGGAAGTGACCTCCTGGCCACAGCAGGTCACCGAACAGATGGTGCACAACTTCCTGGAAGGTGGCGCCGTCGTCAACTCCTTCGCCGCACAGGTCGGTGCGGAGGTCGCCGTCGTCGACGTCGGGGTGATCGGTGATCTGCCACAGGCCGCGGGGCTGATCCCCCGAAAGGTCGCCCGAGGAACAGCCGATTTCACACAGGGCCCGGCGATGTCTCGTGACCAGGCCGTACAGGCCTTGGAACACGGCATTGAGGTCGCCCGTGACCTGGTCTCGGCAGGAAACCGCTGCCTGATCACAGGAGACATGGGGATCGCCAACACGACCCCCTCGGCAACCCTTGTGTGCGCCTTCACCGGCGCCGACCCGAAGCAGGCGACCGGGCGCGGTACCGGCACGGACGACGACGCCCTGGAGAAGAAGATCGACGTGGTCCGCCGAGCCCTGGCCGCCAACCCCGTCGATGCGGACGACCCCATCGGTACCCTGGCCACCCTGGGCGGGCTGGAACATGCGGCCCTGACCGGGTTCGTGCTGGGTGCGGCAGCACTGCGCGTGCCCGTCCTCCTGGACGGTGTCGTCGCCGGCTCGGCGGCCCTGGCCGCTGCGGCGATCTCACCCGAGGCGGTCGGTGCGTGCTTTGCCGGACACCGCTCCAGTGAACCGGGACATTCCCTGGCACTGGAACACCTGGGGCTGCGCCCGCTGGTGGACCTGGAGATGCGGTTGGGCGAAGGCACCGGGGCCCTGCTCGCACTTCCGATGCTGCAGGGTTCGGCGCGCGTTCTCCGGGACGTCGCCACGTTCGACACCGCCGGGGTCTCTCGGGCCTGAGATCGGCCGGGTCACACAGCGAGTGCTTCGGTGCGTGCCGGTTCACACAGCGGTGTGCGTAGTGGTGCGCCTGGGTGTAATACCTTGGTGACAAGGTGTTTTGTCATCGACGCCGCGTACTCACCCGCGGTTCGACGAATCGTCCACGCACCCCGCCGCCGTCGTCGGGGCCGGTACGCACGACCGAAGGGGCGCGCCCGTGACCTATCTGCTTGGCTTGCGCATGCAAGGACGCGAAGTCCTCGTCATCGGAGGCGGACGCGTCGCCCAGCGTCGGATCCCCGTGCTGGTGGAAGCGGGCGCGCACGTCACAGTCGTCTCACCGGAGATCTCCGTGGCACTCGAGGACCTGGCCACCGCAGGACGGATCCGCTGGCAACAACGCCGGTACGCACCCGGTGACGTGGCCGGCCCCGACGCCCGCCCCTACTGGCTGGTCCATGCCACCACCGACGACGCAGCGGTCAACGCCGCCGTCGCACAAGAAGCAGAGGATGCACGTCTGTGGTGTGTGCGGGCCGACGACCGGCACGCGTCCTCGGCCTGGACCCCGGCCAGTGGGGGCAGCGGGGACGTCACCGTCGGGGTCGTCGCAGGCGGGGATCCCCGTAGAGCGGCGGGACTTCGTGACGTCATCATCGAACAACTCGTCGATGGCACTCTCGATGCCCGGCGCGGACGCGAACCGCTGACCGGTGTTGCACTGGTCGGCGGTGGGCCCGGTGATCCCGGTCTGATCACGGTTCGAGGACAACAATTGCTCAACCAGGCCGACGTGGTGGTCGTGGACCGGCTCGCCCCGACCAGTCTTCTCGACCGGTTGCCCGCAGACGTGGAGGTGATCGACGCCTCCAAGATCCCCTACGGTCGTTCCATGGCCCAGGAAGCCATCAACCAGATCCTCGTCGACCGTGCTCAGCAGGGAAAATTCGTCGTGCGGCTCAAAGGCGGGGACGCGTTCCTGTTCGGTCGAGGAGGAGAGGAAGCAGCCGCGTGCGTGGCGGCGGGGACACCTCTCATGATCGTTCCCGGTGTGACCAGCGCCCTTGCCGCTCCCGCAGGTGCCGGGATCCCCGCGACGCACCGCGGTGTCTCTCAGGACATCCACATCGTTTCGGGGCATGTTCCCCCCGGTGATGAGCGTTCCACGGTGGATTGGGCCGGTTTGGGTGCGGGAAGGGGCACCATTGTCGTACTCATGGGAGTGCAGCACATCGCGTCGATCGCCGAGACACTGATCGACCACGGGCGTTCGAAGGAGACCCCGGTGGCTGTGACCCAGGATGCGACGCTTCCTACACAGCAGACCGTGACGGGTACGCTGGCCACCATCGCTGCCGCGGCCCGATCGGCTAGAGTACGGCCCCCGGCAGTGGTGATCATCGGGGAAGTGGTCAAAACAGCGCGGGAACTTGACATACTGCACACGGGGACCCAGTTCGATACACGCCGATCGGCGACCAGGCACGACCTTCGATGAGCCGTCGTCGGCGGCGTTCATCGTCCACAACGGCGGGGGCCGTCATTACCGATGAGGAGGGCATACCGATCATGACCCGGCCGTCGGCCGCACCGGACGCCTCGGGCGCCGGTGCCTCGGACCGGTTCGAGTACGGACCGCACGCCACCTCTGAGCAACCCGTCACGGGCCACGACGCCGCGCCCGAGGCGGAGGCTCCGATCCACAGCACACGTAGGGGCCCCACCGTCCCGGTCCCGGCCGGACCGGCCAAGCACCGTGCCCCCGCACAGAACGACGACCGTTTCGAACAGGTCCTGGAGACACTGCGAGCCCACATCCGTGATCTGAGGTTCGCCGAGGGACTGCCCGGCGCAGAGGAGGGGGAGGCCCTTCAGGACGACCTGCTCGCCCAGTTGTCCGACTACGTTCTTCCCCGGGTGCGCCGCCCGGACATCCCGCTGCTCATCGCGGTCGCGGGTTCCACCGGTGCGGGCAAGTCCACCCTGGTGAACAGCCTGGTCGGTGAGCAGGTCACCACCACGGGTGTGCGCAGGCCCACCACCAACAGTCCCGTCCTGGCCTGCAACCCGGCCGACGTGGACTGGTTCAGCGAGGCCCACTTCATCCCGACACTGCCGCGTGTACGTCAGCAGGGCCTGGCCATGCCGGGCAAGGACGGGATGTTGGTGCTTGCGGCCAGCGAGGCCATGCCGCCGGGGGTGGCCCTGTTGGACACACCCGACGTCGACTCCGCGGTGGCCGCCCATCACGAGTTCGCCGCCAAGTTCCTCGACGCCGCCGACCTGTGGGTCTTCGTGACCACCAGCACACGCTACGCCGACGCGCGCGTGTGGGAGTTTTTGCAGGTGGCCCGGGATCGTGACACCTCCCTGGCAGTGGTGCTCTCCCGAGTTCCACGCAAGGGCCGTCGCCAACTGTTGGACCACTTCGGAGCCATGCTGGAAGCCAACGGGCTGGGCAACGCCGCTCGTTTCGCCATCCCCGAGACCGACCAGATCGAGGGGGAGCGCTTCACCTCCAATGTGGCCGACCACGTACGTGACTACCTGGCCGAGATGGCGGGGGAAGCCGAACAACGTGACCGGATCTCCCGACGCACCTTCATCGGTGTCATCGACAGCTTCCGGACACGAATCCCCGAACTCGCCCGCCAGGTCGAGTCGCAGATCGAACTCGGCCGCACGCTGGCCGCCGCCGTGGACGAGTCCTACATGGGGGCCCGTCGCCGTATCGAGTCCGGTCTGGGCGACGGCTCCCTGCTGCGAGGATCCCTGATGGCCCGTTGGCAGGAACTTGCCGCCGGTGGTGAACTGGCCAAGAGCCTGCGCCCCCGGGGTAAACGCACCCGCAGGGCCCGTGCCCAGCAGGTCGAGCGTGGCCGGCGCGTGGCGGCCCTGGAACGCGCGGTACGCGATGCGTTGGAAGCGTTGGTGATCTCTGCCTGCGAGCACGCCTCCGAGGAGGTCGAGCAACGCTGGCGCACGGTCCCCGGAGGTGAGGACCTGGTCGCCAAGGCCCTCGACCGGCCCGGTGGTGGGCAGATCGCCCAACAGATCCGTGAGGAACTCACCGAGTGGCAGCGTGAGATCTCGGAGATGACCAAGGCAGGCGGTGCGACCAAACGTTCGGTGGCCCGCTCGGTGACCTTCGACCACGACGTGGTGGCCCTGGTTCTGATCATCGACCTGCTCGGTTACGAGCACAGTGGACACGGGGACAACGACCAGGCGGGGACCTCTTCCGGTCCTTCTCCGCAGCGTTTGCTCAAGGGGCTGTTCGGCGCTCCCTCGCTGCGTTCCATCGGTGGGGCCGCGCGTGACAACCTGCGCCGACGCATGGTGGGACTCATCGACGGTGAAAGGCTCCCCTTCGATGCGTCCCTGGCCTCGGCCGGAATCCCGTCGGAGGACAGCGCCGTTCAGCTCTATCAGGCCACATACAACCTTGAGATAGCACGATGACGACTCAGTGGAACCCTGCGTACTCGCACGGGAACTTCGGTGCTTCCCACCCCGGCAGGGACGAGGAGGGTGTGGACCGTGCGAACGGCAACCCCACCCCCGGGTCCGGGGGCGGGGAGCCCGAACACCAGGACGAACCGACACAGACCGAGAGCGGGCCGTGGCGCGGCTACACCATGCCGGTTCCCGAACACCCCGACCATGCTCTTGCCCCGGAGCCCGGCTCCGACGGAATCACCGGGTACCCGGAGCAGCCGACCGGTCGTCGACGCGACAAGGAAGCGGGTGCAGCGCATGCAGAGGATGCGTCTCCGCACAGTGGGCGGGCCGAGCCTCAACGGCGACCTGGTAAACATGCGCGCCCCTCGGACGTGGAGGAGCAGGACGAGCCGGCACGGGCCACCGGTCACGACGATCCGGACGGCCTGGCGGGGTGGGTCGGCAGCCTGACCGAGGCGGCCGACGACAGCCGGATCGCCGGTCGTGGTACCGGCGGCTTTCCCGCGGTGACTCCGCAGGAGCACCCGGAGCAACGCACTGCACAGGAACCTCGGTCCGAGCCCGAGAACAGCCGGGAGCAGACCGCGAAGCAACAAGGTTCACAGCAGTCCGACGGGCCCGAACCCCTACCTCGGCGGGTTCCCGGCCCTTCGGCCGTTTCCGGTGCCTTCCGTGCCGTGGGACCGGACATCCCCGAGCCCACCACCACATCGAGAGCAGGGGAACCGGGTGATTCACAGAAGTCCGAGGAAGAATACCGGCCCACCACCCACGACAGCTGGAGACCGACCCGATCCACCACCCGTGCCGAGCTCGTCGAACGCCTGGAAGCTTTGACGACCCTCCGTGATCTGGGCCAGGAGAACCTGCCCCAGGAGGTGATCGGCCGTGCCTCACAGCTTCTGGACCACGCGGGTGCCCGACTGCGTCTGTCCGAGGAACACACGGTGGTCGCCCTGGCGGGGGGAACCGGTAGTGGCAAGTCCTCTCTTTTCAATGCGTTGTGTGGGCTCGAACTCTCGCAGACCGGCATCACCCGGCCCACGACCTCCAAGGCGCACGCCTGCGTGTGGGGGCACGAGGGCGCGGACTCCTTGTTGGGTTGGTTGGGTGTGCCGCCCCAGTACCGGCATTCGCGTACCGGTGTCCTGGATGCGAGCAATTCCGAACTCACCGGTCTTGTCCTGCTCGACCTGCCCGATCACGACTCGGTGCGTAGTATGCACACGGCCGAGGCCGATCGACTCATCGGTTCGGTCGACCTGCTCGTGTGGGTGCTGGATCCGCAGAAGTACGCCGATGCGGCCATTCACCACCGTTACCTGGCTCGTATGGCCGGGCACGGAGCGGTCACCGTCGCCGTCCTCAACAAGGTGGACAGGGTCGAACCCGATGAGTTGGAAGAACTCCTGACGGACCTGCGACGCCTGCTGGAAACCGAGTCGGGGGTGCATCCGCGCGTCATCACCACCTCCACGGTCACCGACCAAGGTGTTGACGAACTGCGTGAGTTCCTCTCCGAGACCGTGGCCGAGCACCATGCGATGGTCGATCGCCTGGCCGCCGACCTGGACGTGGTCGTGGCTGACTTCGCGGACTTTCAGGGGAAGGACGAGATCCCGCGTGCGGTGCCCTCCCCTGTGCGTGCCCAAGTGCAACAGGGACTGTCGAACGCTGCTGGGGTCACGGCGGTGGCCGATGTCACCGAAACCAACGACGTCAACCGAGGCAAGCGGGAAGTGGGCTGGCCGGTTGCCCGACGCCTGGGGAAGATGCGCAAGGATCCCCTGGCCGCCGTACAGCTGGATTTCCTTCGGCAGGACACCGGCCGGCACGTGGCGGGCCGGGTCGATGCCCACGAGGCCGAGTTGGAGACCGTTCTGGGTGAGGCGGCCGATCAGGTGTCGGAGGACATGCCCGCACCGTGGCGCAAGCGCATGCGTGTGGCGGCACGTTCCCATCTGAGCGAACTCCCCACAGAACTGGGTGATGCGGTCGGCGAGGCGGTCAGAGCTTCCGAACGCACACCCTCTTGGTGGAGATTTGCCCGGATCGTGCAGTACTTGCTGCTGATCGTGGTGGGTTTGGGGCTGGCCTGGTCGGTTGTTTCGGCGCTGAGTTGGGTCGGTGATGGCATCACCGGTCTGCGGATGTTCGACGATCCGGTGTTTGTCGCCTACTCGGGTGCACTGGCCGCGGCGGCTCTGGTCGTCGGATGGTTGACGGGTGTGGGTTGTGGCAACCTCGTGGAAGTGGCGGCCGTCCAGCGCCGGGAGGACGTCGAGCGCGACGCTGAGGGACGGGTCAGGGAGATCACGGGTTTGCGAGTGATTCAACCGATGGAGGTCGAACTGGAACGTTGTCGGGCGTTCCGTGCGGCTTACGAAGTGGCGCGTGGCGCGGGCTGAAGAATCCGTTCCGGGGACGGGGTTGGTGAACACTCGGATCACCCCCGGATCACTTGGTCGACAGGATGTGGGGCGGGCGGCGCTGACAGCGCCGCCCGCCCCACACGTGTGGGCGAGGTCAGACCCAGTTGATGCCGTTGATCATGGTGATACTCCTTCACGTTCGTGTGTAGTGCGTACACATTCCGGTGTCGTGAGTGACGAGCACTCTGTCGCGTGACGTTCTCTTGACTCTCCGTGTCTGCTCCACTGAAGCATGCCCTACTTTTCAGCTCTTTCCAACCCCGCTTTTGTCACTCCTCGAGGTGTCTTGGCCTCTGCCAGTGTTGATCGTACAATCAGCAATTAAGTTATTACCCAACGTAATGTAAAGTGGGTCGTGTGCGATGGACGTGAGTGCTGAGGATGCACTAGTGCGTGCCTGCGCGTCGTGCTCGAAGACGCACCCGCTCCTTCGCGGTGATCGAGTGATGTTGGAGGGGAACGCGGAGCGGATCGGCTTCGTCGAAAGGAGAACCGTGGAGGGCGGTGAGGCCATCAGAGGTGTGTGTAAGGGCCAGGTGGCGGAGTGTGACACCGGGAGGGAGGCGGGAGTCGTGAGCATTTCGGAAAAACCTGTGACGGCCAAACACGTTCCCGAGGAGGGGTCGGACCGGTCGA
>DXDP01000203.1 GCA_019115445.1 Candidatus Nocardiopsis merdipullorum | reverse complement strand
ACGGGACCGACCCCACAGCCGTACACACAGCCGTACACACCGCTCTGGGTACTGCCCCTGTCCACATACCCCCGCAGCCCATCGGCCCCGAAAAACACACCAGTACCACACAGACCGGCTGACGAGCCCACACGGAAGGCAACCCGAACCATGGCCCACTACCGCAAGGTCGGCGAGGTGCCCCGCACCCGCCACACCCAACACCCCAACCCCGACGGCGGGCTCCACTACGAAGAACTCATGGGAGAGGAAGGATTTTCCGGCGACTCCTCACTCCTGTACCACAAAGCCATCCCCTCGGCGATCGTCGACGCCACCACGTGGTCGGTACCCGACCAGACCCGAACCCCCAACGCCCCACTGATCCCACGCCACCTTTCCCTCCACAATCTGTTCGATGCACAGCAGGCCAAGACCGCCGACATCGTCGAATCACGCCGCCTCGTCCTCGGCAACGACGACGTACGCATCTCCTACGTCGTGGCCGGCACCCCCTCGAAGCTGTACCGCAACGGCATCGGCGACGAATGCGTCTACATCGAGTCCGGCACCGCCCGCCTGGAAACCGTCTTCGGCACCCTCGACGTCGGCCGCGGCGACTACACGATCATCCCGCGCGCCACCACCCACCGCTGGACACCCACCGGCCACACACCCGTACGCGCCTACATCATCGAGGCAAGCAGCCACATCGCCCCACCCCAGCGCTACCTGTCCCGCTACGGCCAATTCCTCGAACACTCGCCCTACTGCGAACGCGACCTGCGCGGTCCCACCGAACCCCTCCTCGTCGAGGGTGAAAACGTCGACGTACTCATCAAACACCGCGGAAACGGCCCCGGCGGCATCACCGGCACCCGCTACACCTATCCCACACACCCCTTCGACGTCGTGGGATGGGACGGCTGCCTGTACCCCTACGCCTTCAACATCGACGACTTCCAACCCATCACCGGCCGCGTCCACCAACCACCCCCCGTCCACCAGGTCTTCGAGGGTCACAACTTCGTCATCTGCAACTTCGTGCCCCGCAAGGTCGATTACCACCCCGACGCGATCCCGGTGCCCTACTACCACTCCAACGTCGACTCCGACGAGGTCATGTTCTACTGCGGCGGCGACTACACGGCCCGCAAGGGATCCGGGATCGGTCAGGGCTCGATCTCCCTGCACCCGGGAGGCCACTCCCACGGCCCCCAACCAGGCGCCTACGAACGCAGCATCGGCGCAGAGGCCTTCGACGAACTCGCCGTCATGGTCGACACCTTCCGCCCCCTCGAACTGGGCGAAGGCGGCACAGCAACCGACGACGGCGTCTACGCCTGGACCTGGGCAGGCGGAAGGGCAAAACAATGAGCACACACCTGTACAACTCCCTGGTGGACGATGCGGCACTCTTCCCACCCGGCAACGCACCCATGAAAGAGGCACTGCCCGCCCACAGAAAACACCGCGCCTCGGATTACGCCGCCCACGTGGGCCCCTTCCTGGTGGCCGAGGGACGCATCGGTGAACTACGCGCCCTCCTGGCCCGAGAAGAACCCCACCTCGGCCCGCTCGACGTGGTGATCACCGTTCCCGGAGGCACCGACGACCTCCCCAGAGCCCTTGACGCACTCGGCACCGACCCGGCACTGAACCTGGTGGGAATGGAAGTGACCGCCCCACCGGGAACAGCCGCCACCACCGCCACCACCCTGCTCAAAACTCTGCCCGAAGGTGCGGTCGGCCACGTCGAGGTGGCCCGAGGCGCACAGGCGACCGACGACATCACCTCCCTGGCAGGCACCGGCGCCAACGCCAAGTTCCGTACCGGCGGACTCACCCCCGAAGCCCACCCCACCGAAACCGAACTCGCCACCCTGCTGGAGGCCACCATCACCGCCGAGGTGCCCTTCAAGTGCACGGCCGGACTGCACCACGCCGTCCGACACACCACCACCGAAGGCTTCGAACAGCACGGTTTCCTCAACGTCCTGCTGGCCACCCACACCCTGATGAACACAGGAACGGCGACCGACGCCGCAACAGTCCTGGCCGACCGGGACGGCCCCGCCCTGGCCGCTCGCCTCACGGCCCTGAGCGACACCGACAAGACCCACGTACGCACCCGGTTCCGATCCTTCGGCACCTGCAGCATCACCGACCCCCTGAAAGACCTCACCGACCTCGGTGTCCTTTGACCCGACCCGCAACCCCAGGTGACCCAGAAAGCGAGACCCATGACCAACACCTGGCTCGACATCGCCCCCGACGCACAATTCGGCCTGACAACCCTGCCCTACGGCGTGTTCAGCACCGACGGGGACAACCCGCGCGTGGGCGTGGCCATCGGCGAGCACGTTCTGGACCTGGGCGCAGCGGCCCGCGCCCAAGGAGCCCCGTTCGCCGACGCGGTGAGCGGACCGAACCTGGACACCCTGATGGCCGCCGGCCGCACCACATGGGACCAGGTACGTCAGAGCCTGACCACCTGGTTCACCGACCCCACGCACCAGCAGGCCATCCGTCCCCACCTGGTCGATCGGGCCTCGACACAGATGCACCTGCCCTTCACCGTCGGCGACTACGTGGACTTCTACGCCTCCGAACACCACGCCACCAACGTCGGGCGGATCTTCCGCCCCGAACAGGAGCCGCTGACCCCCAACTGGA
>DXDP01000202.1 GCA_019115445.1 Candidatus Nocardiopsis merdipullorum | reverse complement strand
ACGTCACGTCCGGCCTGGGTGAGCCGAGCGCCGAAGTAGCCGCCGACCGCGCCCGCACCCACGACAAGGATCCTCATGTCACTCCTGGTTCGTCAACCCTGGTGGATCAGGAAAAAGGTATGACGGCGTGGCTGTCGGCGGCAAGGGCGTCTTTGTGGCGGCGCCGAACCCGGACCGGCCCCGTGGGGCCCGGGGGGCTTTTCTGAACCTCGTGGCCGGTGGGTGAGAACCGCCTCACCTCTTCGATGTTTCACGCGCGTTCGGCCCGCTTTTCGCGCACGTGCCCGGGCGGGGCACGAAACCTTCAAGGGTGGTGGG
This sequence comes from Candidatus Nocardiopsis merdipullorum, assembly GCA_019115445.1. GTDB lineage: Bacteria > Actinomycetota > Actinomycetes > Streptosporangiales > Streptosporangiaceae > Nocardiopsis > Nocardiopsis merdipullorum. The sequence goes on along the minus strand of DXDP01000202.1, from coordinate 2,898 downwards.
GCCGCCATGAACTGGGAAAACACCGTCACTCTCAGTATGGGTGGTCCGCCTGTGTGTGAAGTTTCGATCCGAGTGGCCACAAAAGTGTGATCCAGCTCTCCGTGCCTGCACGGTTGACAGCGCACAGTGCCCGGTCGGAGACTTGCCGATGTTTAGGTAAACCTTGCCTAATCAAGGCAAGCCTTGCCTTAGTCAACTGTGGGTTCAGTCAGGCCGACCACCAGGGGGAACGTTGAGCGTGAACGGGATCGACGACACCGTCACCGTGATCACCGGAGCCGCGAGTGGCATCGGTCGGGAGGTCGCCGCCGACCTCGCCCGACACGGAGCACGGATCGCCGCGGTCGACATCGACCCGGACGGACTGGCCACAACCACCCACCGGCTCGAGGCAGAAGGGCACAAAGCCCACACCTTCACCACCGACATCACCGACACAGCGGAGGTCGAAGCCCTCTTCGACCGGGTCGAGACACTCCTGGGCCCCATCACCACCGCGATCAGTGCCGCAGGTGCCCTGACCACCGGCCCCGTCACCGACTGCACCGACCACCACTGGCACCGAATGATCGCGGTCAACGCCACCGGGGTCTTCGCCGTCGGACGCGCGGCCGCCCGCCGCATGGGCCCCCGAGGACACGGTTCGCTGGTCACCATCGCCTCCAACGCCGCCGGGATCCCCCGCTCCGGCATGGCCGCCTACGCAGCCTCCAAAGCGGCCGCGGTCGCCTTCACCAAGTCACTCGGACTCGAACTGGCGCCCTTGGGTGTGCGCTGCAACGTCGTTTCCCCCGGCTCCACCGACACCCCGATGCTGCGCGCCATGACCCCCGAACCCCAAACCCTGGTCAACGGCGAACCCGAACGTTTCAAGGTCGGCATCCCCCTGGGACGCCTCGGCCGACCCGAGGACGTGGCCACCGCAGTACGTTTCCTCGTCTCCGACGCCGCCCGCCACATCACCATGCACGAGCTGTACGTGGACGGCGGCGCCACCCTCCGCTGAACCCCTCCCCACAAACACACCCCCATCACGGACGTGCCCTCCACCTGCCCGACACAGAAAGGCCACCCATGTCCCAGCGCACCGCCACCCCTGCGGCCACGGCGGGCGAACTCCTGACGGCGTACCGGCCAGGAGACTCGTTCTTCTCCACCGCCTCCGGGGCCCTGCACGGAACCGGTGCCCTGACCACACTGGACCGACTCGACGCCCTGCCCGAGGCCCTGGCCCATGTCGGAAACGGCGCGGTCGCCATGGGCGCCGCCCCCTTCGACGCCGACCGGCCGGCACACCTGGTCATCCCCAAGACGCTGCGTCGATCGCCCTCACCGACCCGGGCCCCCAAGAGCGAACACCGGTGGAACACACTCGCCGGCCGTTGGGGGTTCACCTCGGTCCCCGAACCCGCCGAGCACGTGGCCACGGTCGAACGCACCGTCGAACTCATGGCAAAGGACGCCGAACTGCGCAAGGTCGTCCTGGCCCGATGCCTACAGGGGGAAAGCACCGAGGACATCGACGTCGCCACCGTCCTGAGCAACCTCCTGTGGCGCGACCCCACCGCGTTCGTCTTCGCAGTGGACCTGCCCCGACACGGCACCGGGACACGCACCCTCATCGGCGCCAGCCCCGAACTCCTTGTCGCCAAACGTGGCCGCCACGTTCTTTCCAACCCTTTGGCCGGTTCCGCGCCACGCAGCGCCGACCCCACCAAGGACCAACGCCACGCGGTCGGCCTGCTCACCTCCACCAAGGACCGTCACGAACACGCCCTGGTGGTGGAAGCGGTCGCCGAGGCCCTGAGCCCGTACTGCCACGACCTGTCCGTGCCCGACGAACCGGAACTGATCAAGACCGCCACCATGTGGCACCTGTCCACCCGCATCAGTGGGGAACTCACCGTCCCCGATGTCCCCGTCCACCAACTCGCCGCGGAGCTGTACCCCACCCCCGCCGTGTGCGGTACACCCACCGACCGTGCCTTCGACACCATCGGCAAACTCGAACCCTTCGACCGTGGCTTCTACACCGGGGCGGTGGGCCACACCGACACCGCAGGGGACGGCGAATGGGTGGTCACCATCCGCTGCGCCGACGTGGCCGACCGCACCCTGAAGCTGTACGCGGGCGGCGGGGTCATGCCCGAATCCGACCCCGAGGCCGAACTCGCCGAGACCTCGGCCAAACTACGCACCCTCCTGCTCGCCCTGGGCGTGGACGGAGCCCTGTGACCATGACCTTCCACGCCAAGAACCCCCACGCCATCGCCGCCGAGGACTGGACCCCCTGGCCCGAGGAGTTCGCACACACCTACCGCGAAGCCGGCTACTGGACGGGGGAGACCTTCCCCGCCTTCCTGCGGGAGCGCGCCACCCGCTTTGCGGAGCACACCGCCGTCGTCGACGGCCACAACCGTTGGACCTACGCCGAACTGGACCGGTGCGCCGACTCCCTGGCCACCGGACTGGCCCGACTGGGGGTGGCCGAAGGCGACCGGGTCGTTGTGCACCTGCCCAACACCGCGACGCTGCTGGAGGTGATCTTCGCACTGTTTCGGCTGGGGGCACTACCGGTGTACGCACTGCCCGCCCACCGCCACAGTGAACTCATCCACCTGGCCTGCACCGCCGAGGCGATCGCCCTGGTCACCTCCGACACCCACGCCGGGTTCGACTGTCGCCCCATGGCCGACCGGGTGCGCTCGGAAAGCCCGAGCCTGAAACACGTACTCGTGGTAGGCGACCCGGGCAAGGACCCGGCCGGGTTCACCGCCCTGGAAACACTGCGGGACGAACCGGAACGGGCCGCCCTGGCCGACCCCGACCCCGGCACCGTCGCCTTCTTCCAACTCTCCGGCGGCACCACCGGCCTGCCCAAACTCATCCCACGCACCC
>DXDP01000201.1 GCA_019115445.1 Candidatus Nocardiopsis merdipullorum | reverse complement strand
CGTGGTGTGGGCGATCGACGGCGACGGCTGCTTCCAGATGACGAATCAGGAACTGGCCACCTGCGCGCTCAACAACATCCCGATCAAGGTCGCGATCATCAACAACTCGTCTCTGGGCATGGTCCGCCAGTGGCAGACCCTGTTCTACGAGGGCCGCTACTCCAACACCGACCTGCGGACCGCCCCCAAGGACCAGAACGTCCGCATCCCCGACTTCGTGCGCCTGGCCGAGGCCCACGGGTGCGTGGGACTGCGCTGCGAGCGCCCCGAGGACATCGACGCCACCATCGAAAAAGCCATGTCCATCGACGACGCCCCCGTCGTGGTGGACTTCAGTGTCAACCACGACGCCATGGTCTGGCCGATGGTCGGCCCCGGGGTCGGCAACGACGAGATCCAGTACGCGCGCGACATGGCGCCGACCTGGGAACACGAGGACTGAGAAGAGAAGCGAAGCACTATGAGCAGTCACACTCTTTCCGTTCTGGTGGAGGACACCCCGGGTATCCTCGCCCGCGCCTCCTCCCTGTTCTCCCGCCGGGGTTTCAACATCGATTCCCTGAGCGTGAGCACCACCGAGTACCCTGGCCTGTCTCGGATGACCATCGTGGTCAACTGCGACCTCCACCCCTTGGAGCAGGTGACCAAGCAGCTCAACAAGCTGATCAACGTCGTCAAGATCGTGGAGATGGACACCAGCACGTCGGTGCAGCGTGAGCTTTTGCTCATCAAGGTCAAGGCCGACGCGTCGAGCCGCACCCATGTGCTCCAGACGGCTGAACTGTTTCGCGCCCACGTCGTGGACGTCAGCCCGGACGTCGTCGTCATCGAGGCCACCGGTGACCCCGAAAAACTCGATGCCCTGGTGAAGAACCTGGAGCCCTTCGGAATCCGGGAACTCGTCAAATCAGGGCTGGTCGCCCTGGGACGGGGCCCCAAGTCCATCACCGACCGTTCTCTTCGCGCGGTCGAGCGCAGCGCCTGAGATGAGGGGCCCGCACGTGCCCCTCCCACGGCCGAACACGAACATTCAGCAGTAGTTGATCCCAAGGAGTAATCCCAAGTGGCAGCACAGATGTACTACGACGACGCCGCCGACCTCTCGCTCATCCAGGGCAAGAAGGTGGCCGTGATCGGCTACGGCAGCCAGGGGCACGCGCACGCGCTGTCGCTGCGGGACTCGGGTGTGGACGTGCGCATCGGCCTGGCCGAGGGCTCCAAGAGCCGCGCCAAGGTCGAGGAGGAGGGACTGCGTGTCCTGACCGCCGCGGAGGCCACCCGTGAGGCCGACGTGATCATGATCCTGGTGCCCGACCACATCCAGCGTGACCTGTACACCGAGGAGATCGCGCCCAACCTGGAAAAGGGCAACGCGCTGTTCTTCGCGCACGGCTTCAGCATCCGCTACGGCCTGGTCCAGGCACCCGAGGGCGTGGACGTGGCCATGGTCGCCCCCAAGGCCCCCGGTCACCTGGTCCGTCGCCAGTACGAGGCCGGGCGTGGGGTGCCCTGCCTGGTCGCGGTGGAAAAAGACGCCACCGGACAGGCCTGGGACCTGGCCCTGTCCTGGGCCAAGGGCATCGGCGGCACCAAGGCCGGTGCGATCAGGACGACCTTCAAGGAAGAGGCCGAGACCGACCTGTTCGGTGAGCAGGCCGTCCTGTGCGGTGGCACCGAGGAACTGGTCAAGGCCGGGTTCGCCACCCTGGTCGAGGCCGGTTACCAGCCGGAGATCGCCTACTTCGAGTGCCTGCACGAGCTCAAGCTCATCGTCGACCTCATGTACGAGGGCGGCATCTCCAAGATGAACTGGTCGATCTCCGACAACGCCGAGTACGGCGGCTACACCCGCGGTCCGCGCGTGATCACCGACCAGACCCGCCAGGAGATGCGCAAGATCCTCGGCGAGGTGCAGGACGGCTCCTACGCCAAGGAGCTCATGGCCGAGTTCGACGCCGGGCAGCCGACCTTCAAGAAGCGCCGTGAGGTGGAGCAGAACCAGCAGATCGAGAAGGTGGGCGCCGAGCTGCGTCCGCTGATGAGCTGGCTGAAGGCCTGATCGGGCCGGTAAGCACCTGCTCTGCGGTGACCCGGGCCGGGGCGGGCCGTGTGCTCGCCCCGGCCACTCATGTCCAGGTGAGGAAGGGCACCGTGTTCCTCCCACGGTTTTTGCCCGGTCCCCTCACAGGCTTCCCCCACCCCGCTAGTAGACTTTTCTCCGGCCGTCACACCCGATCCGGGCAGTGCCCCCATCTGTATGGATCGGGAAGCACACCCGAAAAGGAACCGTTGTGTCCAAACCCGCCGTACTCGTAGCGGAAAAGCTCTCACCCGCCGGAATCGCCCTCCTCGAAGAGGACTTCGAGGTGCGCCACGTCGACGGCTCCGACCGGTCCCAACTGCTCCCGGCCCTGAACGACGTCGATGCGTTGATCGTACGCAGCGCGACCCGGGTCGACACCGAGGCAGTGGCCGCGGCGCCCAAACTCCAGGTGGTCGCCCGTGCGGGTGTCGGTCTGGACAATGTGGACGTGGACGCGGCCACCAAGGCCGGGGTCCTGGTGGTCAACGCTCCCACCTCCAACATCATCAGCGCCGCCGAACAGGCCATCAACCTGCTGCTGGCTACCGCACGCAACACCGCCCCGGCACACAACGCCCTGGTCAACGGTGAGTGGCAGCGCTCCAAGTACACCGGTGTCGAGTTGTACGAAAAGACCGTCGGTGTGGTCGGGCTCGGCCGGATCGGCGCCCTGGTCGCCCAGCGCATGTCCTCGTTCGGCACCAAGATCATCGCCTACGACCCGTTCGTGCAGCCTGCCCGGGCCGCGCAGATAGGGGTGGAGATGACCTCGCTCGACGAACTTCTCGAGCGCTCCGACTTCATCACGATCCACCTGCCCAAGAACAAGGACACGCTGGGTCTGATCGACGACGAGGCACTGTCCAAGGTCAAGCCCTCGGTGCGCATCATCAACGCCGCACGCGGCGGCATCCTCGACGAGGACGCCCTGTATCGGGCGCTCGAGGACGGCCGGGTGGCGGGCGCGGGCATCGACGTGTTCGCCCATGAGCCCAACACCGACAGCCCACTGTTCGGGTTCGAGAACGTGGTGGTGGCCCCCCACCTGGGTGCCAGCACCACCGAGGCCCAGGAGAAGGCCGGTACACAGGTGGCCCGGTCGGTCAAGCTCGCATTGTCGGGGGAGTTCGTCCCCGACGCGGTCAACGTCCAGGGAACCGGGGTGGCCGAGGAGCTGAAGCCGGGGCTGCCGCTGACCGAGAAGCTCGGCCGGGTCTTCACCTCCCTGGCCGGTACGTTGGCCACCCGCATCGACGTGGAGGTGCGTGGGGAGATCGTCGAGCACGACGTCAAGGTGTTGGAGCTGGCCGCGCTCAAGGGTGTGTTCACCGACGTGGTCGAGGACGCCGTCACCTTCGTCAACGCACCGCTGCTTGCCAAGGAACGTGGCGTGGAGGTCAACCTCGTCACCAGTGAGGACAACAGCGATTGGCGCAACCTCATCTCGGTGCGTGGTGTGTTGGCCGACGGCACCCGGGTGTCGGTGTCGGGGACCCTGTCGGGCCCGCGCCAGTTCGAGAAGCTGGTGGAGGTCAACAACTACCCCATGGAGATCGGCCTGGCCGAGCACATGGTGTTCCTGTCCTACGAGGACCGTCCCGGCATCGTCGGCCGCGTCGGCGCGCTGTTGGGTGATGCCGATGTCAACATCGCCGGTATGCAGGTGATCCGGGACAAGGAGGGCGGTAAGGCACTCATCGCGCTGACCGTCGACACCGTCGTGCCCGATGACATCCTCACCTCGATCTCCGAGACGATCGATGCCGACATCACCCGCCAGATCGATCTGGCGGACTGACCGCTTCTGCACGGCAGGCGTGATGCCCCGGTCGGGCCTTGAGTGCTCGGCCGGGGCTTTGTTGTGCGCGGACCGGCTGGAAAGCACATGCATGACCTGCGAGAACACACGCCCGTCTCGTATGGTGAGAAATTTTGGCCATATACTTGGACGTCCGATATTCTGACGTCCTAGGAGTTGGTGACGCATCGGCGTCACCGCCCGTCCTCGCACCACGCCCCCACCCGGGCCCGTGTGGACGAACCGGCAGGCGAACCCGCCGGGGCGAACTTCTCTTTTTGTTTTGTGTTCTCGGTGGGCACCGTCGCCCGCTTCTTCCTTGCCGGTGAAGGCCCGCGCAGTTCTGTGACCCTTGCCTTCTCGGCTCTCCAGCACGCATCGGCGCCCGGGCATTGCCCCGAGGCGTCACACACCGCAATCGGAGGATCACATGTGGAACTCGACCCCGCACGCGTCCGACGCCGACGACGAACTCCAGCGTGCCCTGCAGGAAGCCCTCAACCGCCGTTGCTGAACACCGACCATGCGGCCACCGTGACCCGCTGATCGGGGGCAAGGCGGGTCCTGCGGCTCCGTCGAGACGGTAGTGTTGTCTCAACAAGCGCTTACTTAGATCTCATCATGTGGGATGAGGTCCCATCCGAGTTAGAGGCAGTCGTATGGCAACGCGTACCGTGAAACTGGCCGTCGTTCCCGGCGACGGCATCGGGCCCGAGGTGATCGGTGAAGGCCTCAAGGTTTTGAAGGTCGCGGCCGCCCAGCACGACCTGGCCTTCGAAACCACCGAGTACGAACTCGGAGCCGACCTTTGGCACCGCACCGGTGAGGCACTGCCCGCGTCGGTCCAGGAAGAACTCGCCCAACAGGAAGCCATCTACCTGGGTGCGGTCGGTGACCCCTCGGTCCCCAGCGGAGTCCTGGAGCGCGGCCTGCTGCTCAAGCTGCGCTTCGACTTCGACCACTACATCAACCTGCGCCCCGTGCAGCTGTTCCCCGGCGTGAGCACACCGCTGGCCGACGTGGGCCCCGAGGACATCGACATGCTCGTGGTCCGGGAAGGTACCGAGGGCCCCTACGCGGGCGCCGGTGGCGTCCTGCGCAAGGGCACCCCGCACGAGATCGCCACGCAGGACAGCCTCAACACCCGCCTGGGCGTCGAACGGCTGATCCGCTACGCCTTCGCCAAGGCCGCCGAGCGTCCCCGCCAGAAACTGACGCTGGTCCACAAGGACAACGTCCTGACCTTCGCGGGCGAGCTCTACCAGCGTGTGCTCCGGGAGGTCGGCAAGGAGTATCCGCAGGTGTCCGTGGACTACGCCCACGTCGACGCCGCGTCGATGTTCCTGGTCAACCAGCCCGCCCGCTTCGACGTGGTGGTCACCGACAACCTGTTCGGTGACATCATCACCGACATCGGTGCCGCCATCACCGGGGGGATCGGACTGGCCGCCAGCGGCAACATCAACCCCGACCGTACGTTCCCGAGCATGTTCGAGCCGGTGCACGGCTCCGCGCCCGACATCGCCGGCCAGGGCAAGGCCGACCCCACCGCCACGGTGCTGTCGGCCGCCATCATGCTGGAACACCTGGGGGCCCCCGAAGCGGCCCGCAAGATCGAGTCCGCGGTAGCGGCCGACCTCAAGACCCGGGGCGACACAGTGCGCTCCAGCTCCGCGATCGGTGACGACCTCGCCGCACGAGTAGCCGAGCAGGGCTGACGGGAAGACCGCCGGCCCTGCGCGAACCCTGGCGCGGCCTGGTGGCCCCTCACCCACACCAAGAGCCGACAGGCGCGCCCGTTTCGAGCGCGCCTGTCGTCGCTTTGTATCCGCGTACACCAACAGCAGTACGAAGATTCCACCCTGGTACCGGGTGCGCTCATCCGACAGACTGGATCTCAGGTTGGCAGCGTTGCCGACCTGACGTACCCGAGAGGACCAACAACAACATGAACAACAACACCACCAAGAGCGGGTTGACGTTCGACATCCAGCTCTCCGACCGGCGGAAGACCCCGCAGGAACGGCAGACACTGCTGGAAAATCCCGGGTTCGGTCAGGTGTTCACCGACCACATGGTGACCATCCGTTACACCGAAGGCAGGGGCTGGCACGACGCCAAGCTCGAGCCGTACGGGCCGCTGTCCCTGGACCCGGCCACGGCCGCCCTGCACTACGCCCAGGAAATCTTCGAAGGACTCAAGGCCTACCGCCACCCGGACGGGGCTCTGGTGTCCTTCCGTGCCGAGGCCAACGCGGCCCGATTCAATCGGAGCGCGGCCCGAATGGCCATGCCCGAACTGCCCGAGGACCTCTTCCTGAAGTCCATCGAACTGATCCTCGAACACGACGGGGAGTGGGTCCCCGCCAAGGAGGGCTTCAGCCTCTACCTACGTCCCTTCATGTTCGCCACCGACGTCGGCCTGGGGGTGAACAACCCCTCCCGCACCTACCTCTACCTGTTGATCGCCTCACCGGTCGGTTCCTACTTCTCGGGTGGCATCCAGCCGGTGACGGTGTGGCTGTCCACGGACTACACCCGGGCCTCCCCCGGCGGTACGGGTGAGGCCAAGTTCGCGGGCAACTACGCGGCGAGCTTCCTGGCCCAGGCTCAA
>DXDP01000200.1 GCA_019115445.1 Candidatus Nocardiopsis merdipullorum | reverse complement strand
TACAGGCCGCGGACGAGCCCTGGGGCTTCCTCGTCGGCGTACGAGAGGAAGGTCTGTGCCAGTGCCTGCACCCGAGGGTGGACGGCCATGTTCACTCCAGTCCTGAAGGTTTCTACGAAGTTCTCGGGTCGAAGTATGCCCGGTGAGAGGGGATCGGTGCCGTGCCCGAGTGAGGTGGTCCTGCTTCCACGGGAAGAGAGCTTCACTTCTGCGTCAAGTCTGGTTCGCGCACGGGCCCGGGGCAAGTGTTCGGATCGAACCTGCACCCTGTCTCCACACGTCAGGTGGTATGTGACCCCTGGTCGAGGGGGAGCCTGCACCCTTGACACAGGGCATGTTGATGTGGCATGGAACGAGCCCCCGATCGGTTCGGGGAAAGTCTCGGAGAGGGCCTGAGGGGCAGGCATGTCGATGATGTGGATCACATGCCGGTGTAATCGGAAGCATGTGCATCTGCAGGGTGCGTTTGCATGGGACTTCGACCAAGCATTTCTTGGGCGGTTCCGGAGAAAGCAGGACTTTACAGCAGAAGTTATCTGAAGCTGTGGCGCAGAACATGTTCTGTGTGTCGATGGCCGCCCTTTCTTCTTGGGTCGGACATGTGTGCAGGTCCGCGTGGTGTGGAAGGTACAGATCCGAAGTTGTGCACCTCTCCCTGGGCGTCATGAGGTCTACACCACTCGTGGAAGATATGGACGCGCATCGATTTTTGAGCGATTATTGGGGTTCGTCCAAGCTTTTTTTGGATATAACCACTTCAGCCATTGTTCGCTGTTTTCCTCCGCGCAACACAGAGGTACCCCGCCAGGAACTGCGTCTGTTTGTGCCCGGTGGACAACGGCAGATCTCGTAGCGATTCCAAGGAGTTGTGAATGGTCCCGACGATGGTCCTCGTAGCCGATGACTCGCGTGATTCCCAGCGTGGAAAAGCCCTGCGTGGCCTGGCAGAAGCGGTCGCAGAGCGGGGTGAGGCACCGGTGGTGCCGGCCTTCGGCAACACCGACGAGGTGAACGCGGCCCTTCGTGGTGTCCACGGACCCAAGGTGGTCGTCCCCGCGTTCGTCGCCGGCGGGGACGTCGACAGTGCCCACATGTTCTCCGAGGTCGACCTGTCCCGGCTGGAGGACGCCTGCCACACCGAACCCCTGGGCGCGGTTCCGTCGATCGTCGCGGATCTGGCCGGGCGACTCACCGATGTGGGTTGGAGCCGCCACGACGGTGTGGTTCTGGCCGCGGACGGTACCACCAACGCCGAGGAACGCTCGATCGTCACGGACGTGGCGCGTATGCTTTCACGCCGTTTGGACTCCCCGGTGCAGGTCGGCTACCTGCGTACGTGGGCGCCATCGGTCTCCGACGCGGTCAGGCGCCTGCGTCGAAACGGCCACGACGAGGTCGCCGTTGCCTCCTGGCGTCTGGTCGACGGCCCCGACTTCGACCTGCTCGACGAACTCGACGTGACAGCCATCACCGCCCCCTTGTGGCCGTCCGACCTTGTGGTGGACACCCTGTTGGCCCAGCACCGTGCTGCGAAGATGCGCCTGGTGTGATGCGGGTGTGACGGAAGCGGGCGGCCGCACAAGTACCCGAGATGACCGGTGCTTCCTGCAACGATGCCGCTCTCCCGCGCTCTGGTGGAGTCGTTATCCGGGGCGTCGGGGCGGGTATGTGCCTGTGGGGCGGGAATTTCCCGTGCCCACGACACAGCATCGCTTCGCGCCGACGAACCTCTGGCGCGGAACGGCCCGGGCAGCCTTACCTGTGGGACGTCCCCGTGGCGGCGTGGACCCCCATGGCGGTCGACCGATCTTCCACAGGGCGCTCGTCACGCGCGCCGATGCGCCCACGCTCCGCGAGGGGTTGATCTCCAGCAGCCGAGGGTGGGCGCAGAACCGAGGTGGAAACGTATGAACGACCACACAACACAGTACGTCGGTGACCGACAACGGCGACGTCTGGAGTGGCGCTTTGGTGTGCATGTTCGTACTTGGCTGGCCGGACTCCCCGCCACGGTCGACGAGCTGGCCGAGAAATGGCACCTCACCGTATGCAGTGGAGGACCGTACGGACGTACTGCGGTGATCGTCCCGGTCACCCTCACCGACGGTCGTGAGGGCGTGCTCAAACTCTCCCCGGACAGTGGACTGGCCGTGTCCGAGGCCCAACTCCTACGCATCTGGGCCGACTCGGGACGGGTGCCTCTGGTGTGGGGGTTGGACCACGAACGCGGCGCCATCCTCATGGAGCGCATCGACGGCGACACCGTGGCCGACAAGGGAGTGGTACCGCCGATGGAGAGTGTCGGTTCCCTGATCGCCGATCTGCACACGATCGAGGTGGACCGGGCACAGTCGGACGAACTGCGCCCACTCATGGCACGCGTGCAGTACGTCTTCGAGCAGTACAGCCGAGCGCGAGCAGAAGGTCCCGCCGCCGAGGTCATCCCCGCGAGCATGATCAACCAGGGGCACTCCCGCGCCCGGGAGTTGGTCAACGGGACCACTCGCGTGGTTCCCGTGCATGGTGATCACCATCCCGGCAACGTGATCGACGGTGGAGAGCGCGGTCTGGTGGCGGTGAATCCCCGGGCCTGCGTGGGCGACGGTGCCATCGACGCCGTCGACTGGGTCCTGTGGAAGGCCACCACCATCGAGGAGATGGAACGCCGGGCGTCCGTGCTCTCCCGGAAGATGAACGTGGACGGCGACCGGCTCATGGAGTGGGCACGGGCCTTCGCCCCCTGTGCGGCCGTGGCCAAGGTCAACAAGGGCCACGGGGGCACCGCGGAGTTCGACGCCTTGATGGAGCTGTCCGAGCTCGCTCTGGCCGCGCGCTGACCCGCCTGGGCCACCGGCGTCCACGTGTTCGGTCGGGCAGGACTCGGCCGGAACGCTGCCCCGGGGGTGCCTTCGCATACACGATCGGGTGCGTGGCAACCTTTCTCACGTATCGTTCATCGGAGCGAACGGCGGGTCATCGTGTTTGCCACGGCCCCGCCTTGCCACATGCCCCTGATCCGTTGTTGGGAGTTCCCTCGATGTCGGCCCCTCCACCCCCTGGCCCGTACGACCCGAACCAAGGTTGGCCGGTACCGCCACCGGGGCAGCAGCCCTGGACACAGCCGGGGCAATCTCTTCCCGGGCAGTACGGGCCCCCGCCCCCGGGGGGACCACAGCCGCCCGGGCAGCAGCCTTCCGCGGGGCCGCCGCCCCAGCACGGAACGGGGCCCGGAGCCGGTCAGCCGCCAGGACAATTTCCACCCGGCCAGTTCCCTCCCGGTCACGTGCCGCCGGGCGGACCCGCCGGGCCCGGCGGGGCGCCCCCCGGCCGTCCCCGCAAGGGACTGCTCATCGGCGGGGCGATCGGTGCCGCGGTGTTGTTGATCGCCATGGTCGGCGTCGTCGTGTACATGGTGGCCGACTCGCGCGCCTACGCTTCTGTGCCCGAGTTCTGTGACGAGATCTTCCCCGAAGACATCTTCACCGAGGTGGCCGATGGCCAGAGCATCGACATCTCCGGGGAGTACGACGATTCCGGGGACGTGTACGAGTACGGGAACCTGGACTGTTCGGTCTTGTTCGGCGAAGCGGAGGACTCCTT
>DXDP01000199.1 GCA_019115445.1 Candidatus Nocardiopsis merdipullorum | reverse complement strand
CGCGAGGCGCCCCGGCCGACACCGAGGATGGCGCCAAAACCTTGTTCCTGCAGTGCCTGTTCGTCCCAGACGGTCATCTGGAGTCCGTTGTCCCGGGCGACCTCTCCGGCCCGCTCGGCCATCCATTGGGGGGTTTTGGTCCGGGAAGGGGTGTTGATCAAGTCACGGGCCATCGCCGTGGCCGTGGCCAGGTGCGCACCACGTCCCAGTGCTTCGGCGAGTCCGTCCCCACCGACGACATCGATCGTGGAGGCCGGTCGCTTGTCCTCAGGGATCTCCCGGGACTTCAGGGTGAAGGTGTAGGAGGCCAGGAGCGCCCCCTCTGCGAAGGCGGTGGCGGCCTCCGCCTCGGCTCGCGGCCAGGCGAATGCCACCCGTTGCCTGCCCCGGGCGATTCGTGAGAGGGCGGCGCCGGCCTTCCGGAGGTCGTCGGGGGAACCCGTCCCGACCCCCAGAAGCGCCAGTCGGACCAGCCCTTCGCCCCGAAGTACCGGGAACTGAGCCGTCTCACCGGGCTTTCCGGTGAGTGCGTAGTGTGCGAACAGATCGTCGAGCGGCGCCGGAAGAGCCCCGGCCAGGCTGTTGTCGGTACTTCCTGGGGAGGCACCGCCCTCCGCGGACATCGGGAGGACCAACAGGTCCGCGGTGGATTCGGCGAGAGTACCCGGTACCGGGCTGATCTCCGTGGCGAAAGGCACAGGCCGCTCACAATCGTTCACTCTTCAGGAGGTGTACAACCTCGGGGTCGTCAGGGAGGGAGAAGGTGGCCGTCGACGTGTCTAGCCGACGACACCCTTGAGCTCGTCCCGGAGTTGGGTTGCCTCGTCCGGTGTCAGCTCGACGACCAGGCGCCCTCCCCCCTCCAGCGGTACTCGCATGATGATGCCGCGACCCTCCTTGGTGACCTCCATCGGGCCGTCACTGGTCCTCGGCTTCATGGCCGCCATGCCATTCCCCTTTCTAGGTGTTCCTCGCGGGTGGCCGGGCCACGGCAGCAACGCCGATCCGCCTGGGCGTCTCGGCCTCGAGCCGTGAGCCGGTTCCGTGTGACTCCGGCCCGTAAGGTTTGAGGGACGTGAATCACTCTTCGACCATTATCTCGGAGATTGCCCCCGAGTGTGCGTCGGGCGACAGCAGGACCATCGCCGCAAGCTCTCACCAACGAGGAATCGTCACTCAGTAAGGCTATATCGGCCTGGCCCATCAGTCTTGACCGATCAGTCCAGGACCCCTGTGGAGACCATCCGGGTGCCCTCGGCGGTGATCGAGACCCATTCGGCGTTCAAACCGTCCTCCGCGGGCCAAATGGTCAGTTCGGACTCGTCCACGCAGCGGTTCTCGGGGTCGGAGGTCTCGGTGTAGTCGTAGACGAATCGATCCCCCTCGCGAGCCGACAGATCCAACGTTCCCGAGCAGGAAAAAGTGGTCCAGGCGGTACTTCCACGCTCGGCGTCCTTCTCGATACGCACCTGGGCCTCCCACTCCGCGACGGACTCGCCCTCGGTGTCGACCTGGTGCATGCGCCCCGACCAGGAGCCTTCGTAGTCGCCCAAGGACACCTCCTGGTCACCCATGTCCTCCTCGTTGACCGGCGCAAACACCCAGATCGCCGCGCCACCGCCCACGATCAGCAACAGAGCGGAAAGGACGATGCCGAGCACGGTGAGCTGGCGACGACGTCTGCCACTGTGCCGGGTCGAACGTGGTGGCGGCCACAGGGACATGTGGTGCACGGGAGAGGTCGAGGCCTGTTCCTTGTCGTGCCCGCTGTCAGAGCCCGACTCGAGTTCGGCTGCTGTGTCCATCCTCGCCATCCTCACCAACAGTGCGTCCACCCCGGCTGAGCGGGCGTACACATGTACAGCGAACGAGAATAGAGCACCGGACATGGGCGAAACCTCCGGAAAAGGCCCCCGAAAGTGTGATGCACAGCATACTTGGCCACCTTCCGGAAAGTCGGGCGGAGCGGGTCACTCCCCTGGTGAGGACTGCCCGCCCACTGCCGGTGCATCCTGTTCGATCTGTTCCGCCTGCCCGGAGCCCGGGTGGGTGTCACCCGGCAAGCGGGTCCCCGACCGCGGGCCGGTCCCTTCAGGGACGTAGGAGGGTTCGAGGCGGGACAGACGCCACTCCAGGTCCGCGATGTGCTCCTCTCGTTCTTCGAGGGTGCCCGTCAACCGCAGGAGCAGGTCGTCCACGGCTCTCACGTGGTACCCCCACAGGGACAGGGGCAGAAGCAGACGCCCCAGGTCCCACGCTCGGACCGAGCGGTCGTCGGGCAGGTCGAGCGGGGGGCGGTCGGCCTCGACCCGGGCGAGTTGTCCGCCCTTGCCGAGGACCACGAGCACAACGCCGACGAGTACGGCCAGGGCGGCCACGGCAATCAGGATCATGATGAAAACAGGCACGGACCCGATCGTGCCACACAGCCGAGTCCCACAGGAGGCACGAACGCGGTCGCATCGAGCCGTGCTCGCCCACTACCGCTCCTTCTCGCTCTGGGAGTTCTCCCTCTCCCTGTGGAAACGCTGGATGATGTCCACTGCCTCGGCCGGATCGTCACACTGCTGGAAGAGCTCCATATCGTCGGGTTTGATCAGTTTGTTCTCCAGCAGGGCGTCCTCGATCCAGTCACCGAGTCCCTTCCAGAAATCGGTCCCCACCAACACCACGGGGAAGCGGGTGACCTTGTGGGTCTGCACGAGCGTGACCGCCTCGAACAGCTCGTCGAGGGTGCCGAACCCTCCCGGCAGTACCACGAAAGCCTGCGCGTACTTGACGAACATCGTCTTGCGGACGAAGAAGTACCGGAAGGTCATCCCCATGTCGATGTAGGTGTTCAAGGTTTGCTCGAAGGGCAGCTCGATACCCAGCCCGATGGACAGGCCTCCCGCTTCCTTGGCCCCCTTGTTCGCGGCTTCCATCATTCCGGGACCACCGCCGGTGATGGTGGCGTACCCGGCCTCGGCGAGCCTACGGCCCACCTCCACACCGAGCCCGTAGTACTTGCTGCCCGGATCGATACGGGCCGAACCGAAGACACTGACGGCGGAAGGAACCTCCGACAACAGACCGAAGCCCTCGACGAACTCCGACTGGATGCGCAGGACCCGCCAGGGGTCGGTGTGCACCCAGTCGGTGGGACCACGGTGGTCCAGGAGCCGCTGGTCGGTGGTGGTCCTGGGGATGGCGCTCCCCCTGTAGGTCAGGGGTCCCGCTCGTCGTACTCGTTCTTCATCCTTCATGCACTAAAAACTATCCGCATCGCACCCGCTCACACTTGGACCGCGCAT
Organism: Candidatus Nocardiopsis merdipullorum; assembly: GCA_019115445.1. GTDB lineage: Bacteria > Actinomycetota > Actinomycetes > Streptosporangiales > Streptosporangiaceae > Nocardiopsis > Nocardiopsis merdipullorum. Next base: position 951 of record DXDP01000199.1, on the reverse strand, counting down.
GACCACGCAATGATCGAACGCCGAACGGGCGGGGCGAACTCGGCTATGCCCGACCGGAGAGCCAGGTGACCATGCGTTCCTCGGCCTCCTGGATCTTGGCGATCTCCGCGTACTCGTCCTTGGTGTGCGCCAGCATCGGATCCCCCGGACCGTAGTTGACCGCCGGCACCCCCAGTTCGGTGAAAAGGGACACATCGGTCCAGCCCAGTTTGGCGCGTGCACGCCCTTTCCCGACCGTCTCGACAAAAGCGGCGACCGACGGGTCGTCCAGTCCCGGACGTGCCGGGGCGGCAGCGTCCTCGACGGTGACCTCGAAACCCGAGAAGACATCACGCAGATGGGCCTCGGCGTCCGCGATCGACATATCGGGGGCGAAACGGTGGTTGACCTTGACCACACACTCGTCGGGGATGACGTTGCCGGCCACCCCACCCTCGATGAACACGGCGTTGAGTCCTTCGTGGAACCGCAACCCATCGACCTCGGGTTCACGGGGCGTGTAGGCCTTCAGACGGTCGATGATCGCCCCCGCACCGTGGATGGCGTTCTCACCCATCCACGAGCGCGCACTGTGCGCACGCTTCCCTCGGGCCACGACATTCACCCGCATGGTGCCCTGGCATCCACCCTCGATCATGCCGTCGGTCGGTTCCATGAGGATCGCGAAGTCCCCGGTAAGCCATTCGGGGTGGTTGCGGGACAGCCGGAGCAGCCCGTTGCGGGAGGCGTCGACCTCCTCGTTGTCGTAGAAGACGTACGTGACGTCGTGCACGGGCTCGGCCACGAGCTGGGCCAACCGAAGCTGGACCGCGACACCGGCCTTCATGTCGGAGGTACCGCACCCGTACAAGAGCCCGCCCTCGACCCGGGAGGGGACGTTGTCGACGATGGGCACGGTGTCGATGTGCCCGGCGATGACCACGCGACGTTCACGCCCCAGGTCGGTACGGG
>DXDP01000198.1 GCA_019115445.1 Candidatus Nocardiopsis merdipullorum | reverse complement strand
GGCCGAGAGCAGCGGCAAGCACAGCTTGGGTTCGCTGTTCGACCGTCTCCGTGGACGCAAGGACGAAGACGCCTGAGCGGTTGCGGATCCACCCGGGGCCACACCTGCGGTCCGGTGACAGGAGCACCCCGGCCACACGCCGGGGTGGCCCTGTTCTCCTCCCCAGGGACCGACATGGTGGGGACAGGGACGGGACCGCCGATCGCCATTGACACGGCGGTCCCGCCCGTCCTCAGGAGACGACGACCCGGGGTCGCCTCTCCTGCCCGATGCCATGACCCACTCGGACGGTTCCCGTACCCGTTTCTTCACGGTGGCCTCGTTGCCTCGGACGGGTAGGGGCCCTTCCCGTGCGTATGGCACGGTGGTCCGTTTCACCGACCACACCATGCGGCACCCTGTTCGGGCGGGCACACTGTGACATCCCGCTCGCGGGGAAGTCGGTGGTCAATGCTTCAGCCCTTCTGTGATCCGACGGTCAGGCCCCGGTGTCGATACTTTCGACACCGGGGCCGCCGTCTTTCGCCTGTCGGTGAACAGGGAGCTCGTGGCCAGGGCTTCTTGATCTGCCATGTGTGCGCGGACGGTTGCTGCAACCTTTTCGGCCTCGGCCTCGAAAGCGGCCAGGGACCGCTCGGTCTCCTCGGTGTCGCCCAAAATCCCCTCCGCACGCAAGAGGCGTTCCATCCGGTTCAGCGGATCGCGGGCGAGCCAGTGGTCCACCTCGGCTCTTTCGTGGCCGAGTTGCGGAGTGTGGGGCCCGGTACGCAGATCGATCCGGTAGGTGAGGGCTTCCACCAGGGCGGGACCTCCGCCGGCGCGTGCCCGGGCCAAGGCATGGGTGACCACGGCGTGCACCGCGGCGGCGTCGTTGCCGTCCACCCTGTAACCTCGTACCTTTCGACTTTCGGTGTTGTGTGTCCGGGGCATGCTCTTTTTGCGTGGGGGCACACGGATCGCCCAATGGTCGTTTTGCACCAGGAACACCACCGGAGCGTTCCACACCGCGGCGAAGTCGTAGGCCTCGTGGGCATCACCTTCACTGATGGCACCATCACCCAGAACCGCCAGTGCCGCCACGTCGTGACCCCTGCGCCGGGCCGCATAGGTCAACTCGACCGCGTGCGAGGCGTTGGTGGCCGGGGGCATGCACTGCGGGGCACAGTGATGGCGGCGAGGCGAGTAACCCACGTGCCGACCACCGCGGAACAACGCGAGCGCCTTGATCGGGTCCACCCCGCGTGTGACCAGGGCAACGCTGTCCCGATGGGTGGGAAACAACCAGTCCTGCCTGCCCAGGGCCAGCACGCCGCCGACCTGGGCTGCCTCTTGGCCCGTGGATGACGGGTACACCGTGAGACGGCCCTGGCGGGCGAGCGTACCGGCCTGCAGGTTGAAGCGACGACCGATGACCATGGCACGGTGGAGGTCGGTCAGCACGGCGTGGCCGGGAGCGGTGAACGAAGGGTGTGACACACGCCGGCCGTGTCGGTCCACGAGTCGCACCGGCTCCACGAAAGGGAGCGAGGGAGCCGATCGTATGCGCTCATCGGAGTGCTTCATGTCTTGAATATGAGGTGATTAACCCCATATTGTCGATATCATAAGCGAAACACTGGACAAACTGCTGGATACGCTCCGATGCATCTCCAAAGTTCCAACTTGTTCACGATGTGGACGGTATGAGGTAAGACACATGGCTGTGCGGCTGGACGAGACCGATCGGCGTATCATCGAGCTTCTACGTGCTGATGGGCGTATGTCCATCCGTGCCGTGGCCGAACAGGCCCACATCTCCCGTGCCAATGCCTACTCACGACTCGATCGTCTACGTACTCAAGGGGTCATACGCGGCTTCACCGCCGTCATCGACCCCGAGAAGTACGGAACCGCGTTGTCGGCCTACGTCTCGGTGAGCATCGAACAGCACTCCTGGGAGAGGTTTCGCGGTTATCTGCGAGACATCCCCGAGATCGAACACGCCGCCCTTGTTTCCGGCGATGTCGACCTGCTCCTGCTCGTACGCGTGGTGGACCCCGATGCCTTGCGTACCTTCGTGCTGGAGCGACTACAGCGCATCCCCGAGGTCAAGAGCACCCGGACCATGTTCATCCTCGACGAACCGCACCTGGAAGGGCCGCTCCCCGGCAATGTCTAACCTGGGGCGATACCCGAGTAACCGCGTGGTCGGCTCGACATGGTCACCACCGGAAACCTCGTCCTGTGGAGAAAGGGGGAGCCCCGTGGAGCAGTGGGCCACCAAGGAAGAGATCATCGCAGTACGCGAGCGTCTCGAGGAGAGTCTTCCCGATTGGCGAAGGCCGGCCGCCTACGCCGTGGGTGTTCACCGTGACGGTCGTACCGAATTCACCCTGACCAACCAGGGTGGGAACTATCTGCCCGCGGTCATTCTCGCCCGAGTCGTCCGGCACGCTCGGGGCACGCAGAGCTATCCGATGTCCCTCGACCAGCTCAGCACGGCCGTGGAGGAACTCCGTCCCGCGGAGGCCTGCACACACTTCGAACATCCCAACCTCCACCACTGGCGGGAACTACGTGAGGAGATCACCACACGTGGAGGTCAACTCGTCGCGGTTTTCGTCGGAGACCTGTCCGACCCACCGGTGGACGAGCACGACGCTGCTTTGCGCGCGGCTCTGCGCTGATCCTCCTGCTTCGTGGCTCGGAAGAAGCGGTGGACCCCGGAGCGGGTTTTCTCTCTTCCGGTGGGGAGCATCCATACTCCCAGGCTCCCTGACCTTCGTTGTCGGCCTGTGGGTGCGTCGGCTCAGCCCGTTCCCCTTGTCCTGTTCCTGGGTGCCCCGGCGTTTTGCGAGGCAATGCCGCCCGCGTCGGTACAGCCATGGGCATGGAAGGTCCGTGGTTCCCGAACGGGCGATCATGTGCCCGTGTTTGTGGATTTTCCTGCGCGTGGGTGCAATGCCCGGTAGAAAAGAGGGTGTGTACCTCCCCAACCCTCTCGGGGAGGTGCCTGGAACCGGTTCTGTCCGAAGCCTCCCCCTTTGGCTGTGGAAGGGACCGGTCGGGGCGGCTCCGGAGGATCCACGGGGCCGTCCCCTTCCCGTTCCGGGCAGGCCACGCCCCGACCGAGGTCGAAGCATCGATCGAGGACGAGCCGTGGCCGGGGCCCCGTCCGGCCACGGCGAGGTGTTCAACGGTTCCCATCGGTACGGCCCCGGTAGACCAGGCGTCCGGACTCGTCGAAGCTGTAACGCACGCGGATGCCACCGTCGACGACCAGGACCAAACCACGGTCACGGCAGCGCTCGGCCCTGGCCTGCTGGACACGCGCCCCGTCCAGAGGACCACCGACCAGCTCGGTACCGCCCGATCGGGCGAAGAGCAGCCCCATCGCCAACAGAGTGGCCACTGCGCAGAGTGCGGCCGCGGCGAAGGCCATGTGCTCCGTCCAGACCCACAACATCATCATCCCGACAGCTGCCGCAAGGACGGTGGACACCGCGGCCGTGCGGCCCTCCAGGAGTGGCGGGTGGGGCCCTTCCTCCGGGGACGGAGTCACGACAGGGCTTCATCGGTGTGAGAGATACCTGCCCTCATGTGCTACTGCCTCTCCGGGTCGGTGGCGCTCGGGACCGTGGCGTGCGGATGGTTGAGGTCGAAGGCCGGACGCTCCGAACGGATCCGCGGCAACGCCGTGAAGTTGTGCGGCGGCGGCGGGCAGGAGGTCGCCCACTCCAGGGAGCAGCCGTGCCCCCACGGGTCGTCGACCCCCACCATCGGTGCCTTCCTCGCGGTGATGTAGACGTTCCAGAAGAAGAACAGAGTGGAGGCGGCCAGGACGAAGGACGAGATCGAGGAGATCTGGTTCAGCGTCGTGAAACCGTCGTCGGGCAGGTAGTCGGCGTAGCGGCGCGGGAAGCC